>DATHYU010000345.1:0-8080 GCA_035458965.1 Acidimicrobiia bacterium
ACGCGTGACGACAGCCCTTCGCCGCCTCGTCCGCCGCCCCCCGGTCGAGCGGTGGAGCGAGCGGGCGCGCGCCTTTCGCGGCCGCACCGCCGACCTGCTCGCCGCCCGCTGGCTGCGCCTCACCGTCGCCGCCATCGTGAGCCACCTGTCGCTGTTCCTCGTCCTCCTCATCGCGTTGCGACACGTCGGCGTCGCGCAGGAGCAGGTGGGTTGGATCCACGCCCTGGCGGCCTTCGCCTTCGTGCGGCTCATCTCGGCGCTCCCCATCACCCCGGGCGGCGTCGGCGTCGTCGAGCTCGGGTACGCGGCTGCTCTCTCGATCGGAGTCGACGAGACGACCCGCGCCCAGATCGTCGCCGCCGTGCTCGCGTTCCGGTTCATCACCTATGTTCTTCCTGTGCCCCTCGGAGCGTTTTCCTATCTGTACTGGCGCCGCAACCGGCGATGGAGACATGACACCGGGGAGCCCGCCAATGCCTGAGGACAACGCCCGGGCGGAACCGGTCCTCGATCGGATCGGGACGCGGCGCGAATTCCGCATCGCCGGCATCAAGGTCTCGGGGAGCCGGCGTCGTCCGACGGGCGTGCCCCCTCCGCTGCCGCGAGTCTGGCGGGGTAGCGGCGTCTTCTGGGCCGTGGCCGGGGCGAGCATCGTCGCCATCTGGATCTCCCTCTTCGCCTTCCCCGCCACCACCAACTGGTGGACCGACGTGGATCTGGCCTTTCTCGAATGGCTCATCGATCTGCGTTCCGATGCGCTGACGGACGTGGCCGAGGGCCTGCACGCGCTCGGATCGGCCTTGCTGATCCGGCCGATCCGGTGGGGCGTGGTGCTCGTGCTCGCGTTCTACAAGCGGTTCCGCGCTCTGCTGGCCGCGCTGGGGGCGTTCCTGGTCGTCGGCGAGGTGTCACGCCTGCTCGCCGAGGGCGTGGCGCGGCCACGCCCCATGGTCGACATCATCGGCGACTGGGTCGGGTACTCCCATCCGTCGCGGCCCGTTGCGGGCCTCGCCGTGACGCTCGCCGTCGTCGGGCTCGCGCTCCTCCCCTCGGGGCGCTGGAGGCGCCGCCTCTTCTTCGGCGGCGCCGTCATCATCTCGCTCCTGGGCTTCGCCCGGATGTACCTCGGCGTCGACCACCCGAGCGACGTCTGGACGTCGGCGTTCCTCGGGCCATCGGTCGCCGTGGTGATCTTCCGGCTCTGGGTGCCCGAGCAGGTGTTTCCCGTCTCCTACACGCGGGGCGTCACCGCCCACCTCGACATCACCGGCGCCCGAGGCGAGGCCATCAGGACGGCCCTGCAAGAGCAGCTGGGTCTCACCGCGCTGCAGATCGAGCCATTCGGCCTCGCCGGGTCGGGGGGATCGACGCCGCTGCGCATCAGGGTCGCCGGAGACCCCGAGCAGCATGTGTTCGCCAAGCTCTACGCCAGCAGCCATCTTCGGGCCGACCGTTGGTACAAGGCCGGGCGAACCCTCCTCTACGGCCCCCTCGAGGACGAGGTGCGCTTCCAGTCGGTGCGGCGCCTCGTCGAGTACGAGGACTACATCCTCCTCCTCTTGTCCCGGGCCGGCTTGCCGTCGCCCGAACCGTTCGGGTTCGTCGAGATCACGCCGGAGCGGGAATACCTGATCGTCACCGAGTTCATCGACGGCGCCTGTGAGCTGGGTGACTGCGAGGTGACGGAGGCGATCATCGACGACGCCCTCCGCTGCGTTCGGCTCATGTGGGACGCCGGGCTCGCCCATCGCGACATCAAGCCGGCCAACGTCCTGGTGAAGAACGACGACCACATCGTGCTCATCGACCCCGCCTTCGCCACCGTGCGCCCGTCGCCATGGCGCCAGGCCGTCGACCTCGCCAACATGATGATCATCCTGGGTCTGCGCGCCGACCCGGAGTTGGTCTACGAGCGTGCACTGCGACTCTTCGATCCCGACGACATCGCCGAGGCGTTTGCGGCGGCACAGGGCGTGACGATTCCCACGCAGTCCCGGGGCAAGCTGACGGCTCTCCGCCGCTCGAAGGGCGTCGACCTCATCGCGACCTTCCGGTCCCTCGCGCCCGAGCGCGAGCCGATCAGGCTCCAACGATGGAATCTTCGCCGGGTCGGGCTGGCCCTCGGGGCCCTGCTGGCCGCGATGATCCTGGTGAGCCTGGCCATCGACAACCTGAGCGGTGCGGGGTTCATGTGATGCGACGATCGCTCGCCCTCATCGCCCTCTGCCTGATCATGACGGCATGCTCGAACGAGGCGATCGGACGCGGCGTGGTGGGATGCGACAATCCCAGCAGCTCAATCCTCCTCGCCGTGCAGGCCGTCCGGGGCGCCGAGTACATGCCGTGCATCGTCGAGCTCCCTGCAGGGTGGACGTACGAGCACCTCGAGGCGCGGCGCGGCCAGGCGCGCTTCTGGCTCCACTCGGATCGAGTCGGCGAGCGATTCCTGACCGTGACGGTGACGCCGTCGTGTGACACCGGCGCCGCGGTGTCCTCTCGATCCGACGAGCCCGGGATCCCGCTGTTCATGGATGTGGCGGTCGACGAGGCGACCCTCACGGTCACCATCATCCCCGAGGGGACCGAGGATGCCCTCACCGCCGAATACGCAGTGCTCGTCGCCGACGGCGTCCGCGGCAGCACGCTCCGCCATCGGCTCGTCCTCGTGACCGTGGATGGCGGGGAGTCACCGACCGCGACACGCCTCCGACGCGCTCTCGACCGGGGCCAGCCCGCCCTGGTCGTCGGCGTGCGTGAACAGGAGGAGCGGCGCGTCGAGCTGCACCTGCCGGGAGGAGAGACGGTGCGATCCGACCTCGAGTCCGCCCTCCTCCACATCGAGGACAGCCTCGGGGACCCCCGATACGTCGCGACGTGGTACTACCCGTTCCGCGACGGGTGCGTGACGTATGCATTCGACGCCGAGGGACCGGGGATCGGCCGTGTCGACGACGACGTCGCCGATTCGCTGACGCTGCTCCCCGTCGACCCGTTCCGCGCCGTCGCCGAGAGCGAAGGCTTCGTCATCCCCTAGGTCACCGATCCTCGAACCGGCACCCGAAGGCGACGTCGACCGCCCCGCGGAGCTCCGACGGAACCCAGAACGCGCCTTCGAAGAGCTCGCGGCCGCGCGTCTCGTCGAAGCTCGCCTGGGCCACCTCGCAGATCTCCACGGACTCCTCGTCGATCGCCCGAAGGGCCATCCCCTCCGGTGTCGCCCAGAGCTGACCGACGGAGACGACGGCCTCCGATGCCATCGCGGCGGCGGCGAGCGATCGCTCCCCGGCGGTGACCCTCGTCATGACATCGAGGGCGCGCGAATGGAGGTCGACGGCGAACTCGGGAGGGTCGAGGCGCTCGAAGGCGCCGAGGAACACCGCCCGGGCCTCCGCACGCGCCGCCGCATAGGCGCGGACCTCTTCGACACCGAAGACGGTCGACGCGTCGAGGGCATCGAGCTTCGCATTCATGGTGCGCACCTGGCCCTCGACGGCGACGGCGTACTCGTCGAGCGACATCTCCGAACCGCACCCGCCGACGAAGAGCCCGGCGACGAGTACCCATGCGAGCACGCGGGTCATGTCGCGAAACATAGCGAGCGGCTCGACGGCGGGGTCGTCCGTATACTCGGACAACGTGGAGAGCGCCCTCCGCTGGCTTGGCTTCGGGGCCGGGATCGCTGCGCTCTTCGGGACGTTCGTCGCGGTGATGAAGACGCTGCTCGTGCCGCGCCGATCCTGGTCTTTCCTGTCGTCGCTGGTCGGACGATGGGGGTTCCGCTTCTTCCACGGCATCGCCGTGCGGCTTCGGAGCTTCGATCTGGCCGATCGATTCCTGGGCTTCTTGGCCCCGGCCGTCGTGATCGGGATCCTGGCATCGCTCCTCGCATCGTTCGTGATCGCCTTTGCGCTCCTGCTGCTGCCGTGGGCGGACCTGACCGTCGGGCAAGCGCTGCGCGAGAGCGGCTCGTCGATCTTCACGCTCGGGTTCGTCAACACGGCCCAGCCGATCCCGACGACGCTCGACGTCCTCGCCGGCGCGATCGGCATGATCTTCGTCGCGCTCACGATCGGATACCTGCCGGCGATGTACACGGAGGTCCGGCGACGCGAAGCCCTCGTGAAGCGGCTCGAGGGCTGGACGGGCACGCCGAGCTGGGGGCCGGAGATCCTGGCCCGCTTCGCGCTCGCCGGCGCCGTGGACCGCCTGGCGAATCTCTATGCGATGTGGGACGAGTGGTGCGCGTACGTCGCGGACTCCCACATGAAGTACCCCGCGCTCACCCACTACCGGCTCCCGCGCTCGGGGAACCACTACCTCGTCGCTCTCCTCGCCGTCATGGACGCCGCCACCCTCGACATGGCGCTTCGCCCGCGAGCGCGCCATGTCGACGCTCGCCTGTTCCTCCGCCAGGGCACGCAGTGCCTGCACGACATCGCGTACCCGATGCGTCGCGTCGATGCCGGCCCCCTGCAACCGATGCTCGACCAGGCCGCCTTCGCGGAGGGCGCCATGCGAGCGGTGGAGGCCGGATTCCCGGCGGAGGTGGCGCCCGAGCGGGCCTGGGCGGCCTTCGCCGAGATGCGGGCGCGATATGCGCCGCTCGCCTACGAGCTGGCGTACTGGATCCTCCCGGGTCCAGCCCCGTGGACGGGCACCCGCCGCGGCTTCGCGGACCTCGAAGCCCGGCCGCCGGCCCCGGACTCGTGGGACCTGGCCTGAGCGGACGATCTCGCCGGGGCTCTGGGTGCCGAGGCACCGGGCCTTCGGTCGGCGGCGTCGCTCAGGAGCCGCCGGCAACGGACCCGAAGGAAGGCCCCGGTCCGTTCGCGCCGAAGACCGGTGGGATCAGGCGTCCTTGGATACGTGGAAGCCGGTCTTCGCGAGCAGCGCGAGCAACGCAGGGGCGGGATCATGGAACTGCACCGGCCGGAAGGCCTCGTCCATGCCGTTGAAGAACCCCATGAGGGTCTCGACGATGTGGGAGTGCGAGATCGTGTGGAGGTCCACCACGTCCGACCGTCCGAAGGCCACGAGCCGTGTCCGGATCTCGCCGCCGCCCCGGGCCGGGCTCCGGCGGAGGCCGTCGGCCTGCAGCGCCACGATGACATCGTCGATCGGCTCGTCGAAGAGCCAACCGACGCGCCGGAGCACCGAGTGGAGCGCCTCGTGGGACCGAATGCCCTCGTTGAACTCGGCGGCGCCCTGCTTGACCTCGCCGACGATGATGTCCGCGGTGTCGGACTCGAGCTCGAGGACGGGGTCGTTGATGAGCAGCATCCGGGCCTCGTCGTCGCCGTGGGGGTCACCGGCGTATGTGTCCCCCGGGAGACGGAGGGCCATGATGTCGACATCGGTGACGATCTCGAACTGGCCGTCGTCGCGCCGCCGGGTGACCTCGAACTCGCTGAGCGTGAGATACCCGTTCAGCCGGAGGTAGTTCTCGACGAGGTTGACGGCGATGTCCACACGACGAGTCTGACAGACTCCGCAGGACGAGTCCGACAGGCCTAGCCAGGTATCCAGCGGCGGACCCGGCGGCGGTAGCCCTCGTAGTCGTCCTCGAAGGCCTCGAGCAGGCGCCGTTCCTCGTACGGGCCGAGCGCCACGCCGACGTAGACCGCGGCGATCAGCGGGATGACCCAGGCGATCACCGGCGCCAGGGCGATCGGGGGCGCCAGCGACACGAGGATCGTGCCGATCTCCTGGGGATTGCGGACCCGGGCGTACCAGCCGTCGGTCACGAGGCGGGTTCCCGGCCTGGTGGTGAACAGGTGGGCCCCGGCAGCGGCCAGCTGCCGGCCGGGCTCGTGCACGAGCACCGACCCCGAGACGAGCACGACGACGCCGACCACCACCAACGGCCAGGGACGCCAGTCCAGCACGAGCGTGCCCGAGTCGTCACGGACGAGCGCCGTCGGCGCGAGACCGGCCCAGATGCCGACGACGACGGCGGCGTGGAGGGCGGCGATGCGGTCGGTCCGGGACACGGGACGATGATGGCAGAAGCGCGCCGTGGCCTCCGGATTCCAGTCACGGGCTCCCGGTACGCTCGACCGAGTGACGGCGCTCGATCGCTTCTCGGCCGCAACGCGGGACTGGTTCTCGGCCACGTTCCCGGAACCGACCGCGGCCCAGGAGGGCGGCTGGGACGCCATCGCCGGGGGCCGTCACACCCTGATCCACGCCCCCACGGGCTCGGGCAAGACGCTCGCCGCGTTCCTCTGGGCCCTCGACCGTCTCGCCGCCGAGCCCACCCCGACCGAGCGGGAACGGTGCCGGGTCCTCTACGTGTCGCCGCTCAAGGCACTGGCGTACGACATCGACCGCAACCTGCGCGCCCCGCTGCGCGGCATCGCCAACGCCGCCGAGCGTCTCGGCGTCGGCGCTCCCGACATCACCACGGCGATGCGGACCGGCGACACCCCGGCCGACGAGCGCCGCCGCATGCTGCGCCACCCGCCGGACATCCTCATCACCACGCCGGAGAGCCTGTACCTCATGCTCACGTCGCAGGTGCGCGAGGTGCTGGCATCGGTGCGCTGGGTGATCGTCGACGAGATCCACTCGGTCGCCGCCACCAAGCGGGGAGCCCACCTGGCCCTCTCGCTGGAGCGCCTCGACGAGCTCACGAAGGCACCGGCCCAGCGCGTCGGCCTCTCGGCGACGCAGCGCCCGCTCGAGAGGATCGCCGCCTTCCTGGGCGGCGGCGATGTCGAGGACGGCACCTGGACGCCCCGCCCGGTCGAGATCGTCGACGCCCCGCGGGACAAGGAGCTGGAGCTCGAGGTGGTGGTGCCCGTCGACGACATGACCCGGCCCGAGACGGACGCCGATCCCCTGACGGGCCCGACGGCGGCTCCGCCGCGCCGCTCCATCTGGCCGGCCATGTACCCCGAGCTGCTCGAGCTCATCCGCTCGCATCGTTCGACGATCCTGTTCGCGAACAGCCGGGGGCTCGTCGAACGCCTCGCCGGGGAGCTCAACGCCCTGGCCGGAGAGGAGGTCGCCAAGGCGCACCACGGGTCGGTGTCGCGAGAGCAGCGCCTCGAGATCGAGGACGCCCTCAAGCGCGGCACGCTGCCCTGCGTCTGCGCGACGTCGTCCCTCGAGCTGGGCGTCGACATGGAGGCCGTCGACCTCGTGATCCTCGTCGAGTCCCCCACGAGCGTCGCCCGGGGGCTCCAGCGGGTCGGCAGAGCCGGGCACCAGGTGGGAGCGGCGAGCCGGGCGAAGGTGTTCCCGAAGCATCGCGGAGACCTCCTCGAGGCGGCCGTGGTCGTCGACCGCATGCACGACGGGCTCATCGAGGAGACGTCGATCCCCCAGAACCCCCTCGACGTTCTCGCCCAGCAGGTCGTGGCCATGGTGGCGATGGAGGATCGGTCCGTCGACGACGTCTACGCGCTCGCTCGCCGGGCCGCCAACTACGCCGACCTCGGGCGCGGGCCCTTCGAGTCGGTGCTCGACATGCTGGCCGGCCGCTTCCCCTCGGACGACTTCGCCGAGCTCCGACCCAGACTCGTGTGGGATCGCGTCGAAGGAACGCTGACCGCACGCGGCAACGCACGGATGCTCGCCGTGACCAACCCGGGCACCATCCCCGACCGGGGCCTGTACCGGGTGACCCTCCCCGAGGGTGGCCGCGTCGGCGAGCTCGACGAGGAGATGGTCTACGAGAGCCGGGTCGGCGACGTGTTCGTCCTCGGCTCCTCCACCTGGCAGATCACCGAGATCACGAACGATCGCGTCGTCGTGGTCCCGGCCCCCGGCGAGCCCGCGGCGCGGATGCCCTTCTGGAAGGGGGACACCCTCGGCCGCCCCCTCGAGACCGGCCGGGCCCTCGGCGCGTTCGTCCGCGAGATCGGCCGGCTCGACACCGACGCCGCGACCGAGACCCTCGTGCGCCGGTACCGGCTCGACTCGCGCGCCGCCACCAACCTGGCGTCGTTCCTCGCCGAGGAGAAGGAGGCCACCGGCACCCTTCCGACCGACCGGACGATCGTCCTCGAGAAGTTCCGCGACGAGATCGGCGACTGGCGAATCGTCCTCCTGTCGCCCTTCGGCGCCCGGATCCACG
>DATHYU010000346.1:0-5939 GCA_035458965.1 Acidimicrobiia bacterium
CGATCTCGACGGGATGCAGCGTCGACGGGTTCAGGCACGCCGGACCGAGCCGGACCCGGTCGGTCGCGGCCGCGATCTCGGCCAGGGGTGCCATCGACGGCTGGAAGCCGAGGTCGCCGTACACCGAGAGCACGTCGAGCCCGAGCCCCTCCGCCGCGGCACCGAGGCGGGCGTAGGAGCCGGGAGGCTTGTCGCCCTGGATCCCCAGGCCGACCTCGGTCATGTGAGGTCGTCCGCCGACAGCGTGCGGCGGCGGGTGCGCTCGATCCTCAGGATCAGGCGCTCGTCCGGATCCGGGCACGCGACCTCGGTGTCGATGGCCATCCAGTCGTCGTCGGCCAGGTCGCGCTGCTTGGCGGGGAGCAGGGGGAGGACCGCCGCCAGGGCGTACATGCAGACGTGCTTGCCCTCGGGGATGCGGAGCCGGCTGCTCTCGGTGACCTCGAAGAAGTCGCCGACCTCCATGCCGCAGACACTGCGGCCCTCGATCCGATCGACGACGACCCGGAGGTCGAAGAGCTCCATGGCCGGGAGGGTAGAGCAGACGGCGGGCGGCAGGCGGCAGGCGACCGGCGGCCGGCCGGCGGCCGCCGGTACGGCACTACCGTGCGTTCCGATGCCCGCGAAGATCGCCTTCATCGGCTCCCACTCCATTCGGAAGACGAACGCCGTGCATTCCTTCGCCGGCGCCGTGGGACGCAGCGGCCGGAGCGTCGAGGTCGGCCGCGAGGTCGTCCGCTTCAACCCGCTGGGCATGAACGAGGGGGCCACACCCGAGGCCCAGCTGTGGGTGCTCGTCAGCCAGATCCAACAGGAGCTCGAGCTCCGGAGCCGGGCCGACGTGCTCGTCACCGATCGCGCCGTCATCGACAACTACGCCTACTTCCTCCGGGTCACGAAGGACACCGACCCCTTCGACGTCGACCCGCTGGTCCGCCGTTGGTGCCGGACCTATGACCTCTTCGTCCGCCTGCTCCCCGACGTGGCGCTGCTCGCCGACGGCGTGCGGAGCACCAACGACGCCTTCCGCGCCGAGATCGAGGGGATCCTCGACCGCATCCTCCCCGGGTACGTGCCCGACGAGCGGCTGATCGCCATTCCCGCCTCGGAGGTGACCGAGAGCTTCGACTGGGCGGCACTCGTGGAGCGGCTGGTGGGCCCGCCCGTGACGGACGGACCACCCCGGTTCGTGCGGCTCAACCCGGCGGTGCGCACCTGGACGTGAGCCGGGTGCCCGCACGCCGGAGCGGGATCGGTCTGCCAGGATGGCGGTGCCCACGCAGACGAGGAAGACGATGGCGAAGCGAACCTACGAGACGGACGCGATCCGGGTCCTCTGGAACTCCGAGCGATGCATCCACACGGGCAACTGCCTCCGGGCACTCCCTGCGGTCTTCGACACGGGGAAGCGACCGTGGGTGACCATCGAGGGCGCCGCGGCCGACGAGATCGCCCGGGCCATCGAACGGTGCCCGAGCGGCGCGCTGCAGTACGAGCGCCTCGACGACGATCCTGGTGAGCAGCCTCCCAAGGCGACGACGATCGTCCCCCGGAGGACGGGACCGCTCTACGTGCGCGGAGACGTGACGGTCGAGACCCCCGGTGGCGCCATGGAGCGGGGATATCGGATGGTCCTCTGCCGGTGCGGCGCGAGCCGCAACCAGCCGTTCTGCGACAACAGCCACAAGGACATCGGCTTCTCGGACAACCCGCGGGTGATCCCCACCTACCGAGAGGCCGCAGACGATCCCTCCGATCTCGAGGAGTAGCGCGATGCAGCGGTTCGACGGACGCGTCGCCCTCGTCATCGGCGGCGCCAACGGCATCGGCGCCGGGATCTCGCGACGCCTGGCGCGTGAGGGAGCCCACCTCGTCGTGGCCGACATCGACGCGACGGCCGGCCCGGCACTCGCCGCCGACCTGCGCGACGAAGGGCTCCGCGCCGACTTCGTGGCGACGGACGTGCGGGTGGACGATCAGGTGGAGGGGTCGGTCGCGGCCGCCGTGGACTTCGGAGGGCGACTCGACGTCGCCGTCCACTCCGCGTACACGAACACGAAGGTCGGCATCCTCGACCTGCCGCGCGAGGACTGGGACGAGATCCTCGCCGTCCTGCTCCGGTCGGCCTTCGTCATGACACAGGCGGCGATCCCCCACCTGATCGAGGCACCCGACGGCAACATCGTCCACGTCTCGTCGGGAGCGGCCATCAAGGGCTCCCGGGTCGGCGCCGCCTACGGGGCGTCGAAGGCCGGTCTCCTGGGGCTGATGCGCTACACCGCCGTCGAGTTCGGTGATCGGGGCGTCCGCTGCAACGCGGTGCTGCCGGGGCTCGTCATCGTCGACCGCAATCGCGACCTCTGGACGGGCGAGCCGGGCAAGCTCGAGGCCGCGGAGGCCCGGTTCCCGCTGCGCCGCCACGGCACCCCGGACGAGATCGGGGCGGCGGTCGCCTTCCTCGCCAGTGAGGACGCGTCCTTCGTGACCGGCGTCGCCCTTCCCGTCGACGGCGGCACCACCATCGCCTAGAGGCCCAGCCTTTGCGTGAGATGACGGCGACCCGACCGCCCCGCGAGTCGGTCGTGCCGACCGGGCGCGGCGACGGTGCGGCGCAGCACCTCCTGGTCGTCCGGGTAGAAGGTCCCGGCCACGGCGGGAGGCCGGATCACGCCCATGGGCCCAGCCTGCGGAATCCGTCCACCCGGCCCTGGCGGAGCGGCAGCCACGGGCGGACGCTCGACCCATGGAGACCGTCGTCGCCTGGTACGGGATCGGTGTCGGGGCGCTGATGGGCGCATGGTGGGCGATCGACCTCTCGGGAGGGGCCCTCGATCGACCCGACCGCAGCCGCACCGAGATGGAGCTCCACCTCGCCGCCGAGTTCCTGACCGCGCTGGCCCTCGTGGTGAGCGGGATCACCCTCCTCGCCGTGGGCGACTCGGCGGCGCCCTTTGTCGCGGCAGCCCTCGGAATGCTCCTCTACACGCTGATCGTGAGCCCCGGATACTTCATGGCCCGCCACCGATACGCTCCCGCGACGCTGTTCGCCGTGCTGGCCGGGCTCACCATCGGAGCCCTGCTCGTCGTCGTCACATGACGTCCTGGTCGACGGGGGCGAAGACGTCCACCGCGTTGCCGTCGGACCCGCGCACGGTCGCGTCCCGTCGCGCACTCCGTCCTAGTGGGCCAGGAACCCGCCGTCGACGGCCAGCGACGTCCCGGTCGTGAACGACGACGCGTCCGAGCACAGGAACACCGCCGCGGCGGCGATCTCCTCGGGCCGCCCGAACCGTCCGAACAGGCTCATCCGCCGACGCACGTTGTCGGGATCGAGCCCCCAGCGCTCGATCGCACCGCCGAGCATCGGCGTGTCGATGGCACCCGGGCTGATCGCGTTCACCCGGATCCCCTTCCTCGTGTAGTCGAGGGCCGCAGCCTTCGTGAGGCCCATGACCCCGTGCTTCGACGCCGTGTAGGCGGGCTGGTTCCGCTGCGGGCGAAACGCGTTCGTCGAGGCGATGTTCACGATCGATCCGCCGTTGCCGGCGGCGAGCATCGCCCGGATCTCGTGCTTCATGCACAGGAACACCGACCGGAGGTTCACCGCGATCATGCGATCGAAGTCCCCGTCGGGGGTCTCGGCGAGCGGCACCGTCTCGAACTCGATCGCGGCGGCGTTCACCGCGCAGTCGAGGCGCCCGAAGGTGGACACCGCGGCGCCGACCATCGCCTCGACGTCGGGCGCCGAGGAGACGTCGACCTGCACGAAGACCGCCCGGCCGCCGGCGGACTCGACGGCAGCGGCCGCCTCCGCCCCGGCCACGGCGTCGAGGTCGGCGGCCACGACGGACGCGCCCGCCGCGCCGAGGGCCTCGACGATGGCCCGTCCCATGCCACCGGCGGCACCGGTCACGATCCCGACCCTGCCCTCGAGAACTCGTTCACTCATGGCCGGAACCCTATCGCGGTTCTCGTCTGTCGAGCCCCGGCCCGCCCGCGCCGAAGGCGTTTCGGCGCCCTCGGCTGGACGAGTGTTCGTAGGGCCCCAACCCCACTCATCGCGTGGCTGCCACCGTTGCTCCCCACACCGCGCGCACCCGCCGACCAGGACCCGAATCGCGCCGGGGTCGGGGCGTAGCTGTCTGCCGCCCGGCTCTGCTGCCCGCTAGAAGTTCAACGTCCTCATGTACGCGATCAGGTCGTACAGATCGTCGTCGGTGAGGTTCGGATTCCCGCCTCGCGGGTTCATGGCGATGCCCGTCGTGTTGTCGGGATGGTCGGCGGGCCGGCCTTCGAGCAGGAACGCGAACATCTCGTCGTCGGTGCGCGAGTTGATGAAGTCGGACCCGACCCACGGCTTGCCCAGGCCCTCGACCCCGGCGCCCTCGATGCCGTGACACGCCTGGCAGGAGCCGGTGTAGAGCCGGGCGCCGTTCGCCGCGTCGCCTTGCGACGCCGCGGCGGTCGTCGCGGCCGCGGCGGTCGTGTCTGCTGCGTCGTCGCCCCCGCCGCAGGCGGCGGCGACCAGCGTGAGGGCCAGGAGGCCCGGAATGAGTCGTCGCATCGTGTCCCGTCTGTCGTTCGCCGCATCGTTCCGCGCCCGCCGAACACGGGACAGGGCCGAAAGCCCTCCGTCCCCATCCATGCGCAGGGTTTTGTAGCGTCCCCGGGGTGACGACGCAGGTGGGCTACGTGCGACCGGCCGATCTCGACCTGGTCGAGCCCGCGGCCCACGACGTCGTGGTCGTCGGGGCCGGGCTCACCGGCCTCGCCCTGGCACTCGACCTGAGCCTGCGCGGGCTCCGGCCCGTGGTCCTCGAACAGAACCCCGGGATCCACGTGCACGGCATCGCCTCGCGGGGGATCGCCTACGCGAAACGGACCCTCGAGATCTTTCAGCGGTACGGCATCGCCGAGCGGGTCCTCGAACGCGGCTTCACGTGGAGCCGGGGCCGGATCTACCTCGGTGAGGAGGAGCTGTACGGCTTCGACCTGCAACCGGACCGCAATCAGCGCTGGCCGGCCTTCGTGAACACCCAGCAGCTCTACGTCGAGGAGATCCTCGTCGAACGCATCGAGGAGCTCGGGATGGCCGACCTGCGCTGGTCGAGCAGCGTCGCCGAGATCGACCCGGACGCCGAGGGCGTCTGCCTCCAGGTCGACACACCCGACGGCCGGTACCCCCTCCGTGCGAACTGGGTCGTCGCCGCAGACGGGGCCCGGGGCACGACCCGCAAGATGCTCGGCATCGAGTCGCCCGTGGTGCTCTTCGAGGACCTGTGGTGCATCGTCGACGTCCGGATCGACCGCGAGGACCTCAACGAGCGCCGCTTCACGCTGGAGTCGCCGCTCGTGAACGGGGCCGCCGTGATCCAGCACCGGATGGGCGAGGGCATCCTGCGGACCGACTGGCAGACGGTGAACCTGCCGGATCCCGAGGCGGAGGCGACCCCCGAACGCGCCACCGCCCGGCTTCGCGCGCTGCTCGGCACCGACGACTTCGAGCTCGTCGCCCTCAGCCCGTGGCGCTTCAAGGTGAGGGTCATGGACCGCTTCGTGCACGGGCGGGTCGTCTTCGCCGGCGACGCGGCGCACGAGATCCCTCCCTTCGGGGCCCGCGGGGGCAACAGCGGCATCCAGGACGCCGACAACCTGGGTTGGAAGCTGGCCGCCGTGGTGAACGGGACCGCCGACGCGTCACTTCTGGACTCCTACGACGCCGAACGGGGCGAGGCGGCCCGGGCCAACGCCGGCTTCGCCGGCCAGAGCGCCCGGTTCGTGAGCCCACAGACGGACGCCGAGCGGCTGTTCCGCGACGCCGTGATCGACCTCGCCCGCCGCCACGAGTGGGCACGGGCCCTGGTCAACACCGGCCGCCTCAGCACGGCGACGACCTACACGGACAGCCCGCTCGTGATCCCCGACGATGCCGTCTTCGA
>DATHYU010000347.1:0-2860 GCA_035458965.1 Acidimicrobiia bacterium
CCCCGTCCTCGCTCGATTCCTCGGTCACCGCGTCGCCCCTGCTCCCGAAGAGCCTCACGATCCCGCCGCCGGACCTGAGCCGGCGGAGACTGCTCTTCGCCGCCTCGCTCGCCCGGGTGCCTTCGAACGAGATCGATCTCGACACCCTCGCCGCCCGGTCGGCCGGGTTCAGCGGAGCCGACATCGTGGCGGCGGTCGTCCACGCCTCGGCCATGTCCGCGGGTTCCGGGGATCCGGTGACCACCGACACGCTGCTCGACGCGATCGCCGACACGACCCCGTCACTCGGCTCGGTGCCCACCGGGGAGATGCCATCGTACGGGTTCGAGCGGGTCGCGAACCTCGACGCCGTCAAGCAGCGACTCACCGAGGCCGTCATCTGGCCGATGACCGATCCCGACCGCTTCGCACGCCTCGGCATCGACCCGCCCCGCGGCATCCTGCTCCACGGCCCGCCGGGAACAGGAAAGACCTTCGTGATCCGGGCCCTCGCCCACGAGTCGGGGGCGGCGTTCTTCGCCATCAAGGGCGCCGAGCTCCTCGACAAGTATGTCGGCGAGTCCGAGCGCGGCGTGAGAGAGGTGTTCGCGAGGGCGCGGGCGGCCGCGCCGGCGATCCTCTTCTTCGACGAGCTCGACGCCCTCGCCCCGGTGCGGGGACGCTCGACGACGTCGGTGACCGACTCCGTCGTGGCCGCGCTGCTCACGGAGCTGGACGGTGTGGGCGAGCGGGGGGACGTGGTCGTGATCGGGGCCACGAATCGCAGGGACCTCATCGATCCGGCGCTGTTGCGGGCGGGCCGCTTCGAGACGCATCTCCACCTCGGCCTTCCCGAGGCCTCGGCCCGACGCGCCCTCTTCGCCGTGGTCGACATCCCGTTCTCCACGGATGTCGACCTCGATGCGCTCGCCGAGGAGACCGAAGGCCTGTCCTTCGCTGACCTGTCCGGCATGCTCCGCGAGGCGGCGCTCGGAGCGCTGCGACGGGATCCGACGGCGATCACCGTGAGCCGGGCGGACATCGACGGGGCCCTCGCGACATACCGGGACCGCTCCGACGGCTCGTCCACCTAGCAGGACGCCGCGATCGCCTCCGACAGGGAGAACGCCCCCTCGTAGAGAGCGCGGCCGACCACGACCGCCTCGGCACCGGTGGGCACGAGCGACCGGATGTGGTCGAGCGTCCCGACACCGCCCGACGCGATCACGGGCACGTCGGCGCGCCCCGCCACCCGGCGATGGAGATCGAGGTCCGGTCCCTCCATGGTCCCGTCCCGGGAGATGCCGGTCACCATGAGCCGTCCCACGCCCGCCGCCACCATCTCGTCGACCACGTCGTCGACCGGACGGCCGTCGTCCTCCCACCCCGCTCCGCGGGCTCGTCCGTCGCTCACGTCGACGGCGCCCACGACGTGTTCGCCTCCGATGGCGCCCACGACGTCGACGAGCACTCCGGGCGTCCAGATCGCCGCCGTCCCCAGGATCACCCGGGCGGCGCCTGCGGCGACGGCCGCCTCTGCATCGGCGGCCGATCGGATCCCGCCGGCGGCCTGGAAGGGCGCGCCGGCGGCGCCGATCGACGCCCAGAGCCGGGGGCTCGACGCACCCGTCCGCGCGGCTCCCAGGTCGACGACGTGCACGATCGGGGCCCCCCGGTCGGCCCACGTTCGAACCATCTCGGCCGGGTCGTCGCCATATCGCGTGACGTCGTCGTAGTCGCCTCGACGGAGCCGCACCACGGCTCCGTCGAGGACGTCGACGGCGGGAATGATCTGCACCGGGATTCCTGACTTGAAGGGTGGGCCGAAGCGCCTACACTACTGTCTCTGCGTGTTAGCAGAGTAAAACACTAAAACATCTGGAGCAGGCTGCCGAACGGTAGCCACGACGTCAGGACGAGACCATCACCACCCGAGACGACTGGACCAACGACGACACCACCGCTCTCTTCGAGGCGGTTCTGTCTCTGCGCGACGTCGACGAGGCCGAGCGCTTCTTCCGCGACCTCTGCACGCTGCACGAGCTCGAAGAGCTGACACAGCGGTGGTCGATCGCGCGTCTCCTCGCCGACGGCCGCCCCTACCGCGAGATCGCAGAGGCCACCCACTCGTCCACCGCGACGGTCACCCGGATCGCCCAGTGGCTCCGCCACGGTGCCGGCGGGTATGCGCTGGTCCTGGACCGCCTCGGCGTCACCACCCCGGAGGAGACCACGTGAGACGACTGCGCCTGGCCGTTCCCAACAAGGGACGCCTCATGGATCCCACCGCGGACCTGCTCCGCGACGCCGGGCTGAGCTTCGAGCGCACCGATCGCAGCCTGACGGTGCCGGTGCGCAACGTCCCCATCGACCTGCTCTTCGTCAGGACCGACGACATCGTCGAGATGGTCGCCGACGGCGTCGCCGACATGGGCATCGCCGGCCTCGACCTCCTCGCCGAGAGCGGTGCCGACCTGCGGGTCGTGACCGAGCTCGGGTTCGGCCGGTGCCGGCTGTCGGCCGCAGTCCCCAAGGCGAGCGAGATCGAGAAGCTCGAGGACCTCGACGGCACCCGCATCGCCACCGCGCACCCGAACGCAGCGCGCCGGCTGCTCGCCGAGCGCGGGGTCGACGTCGAGGTGATCTCCCTTCGAGGGTCCGTCGAGCTGGCTCCCAAATTGGGGCTCGCCGAAGGCATCGTCGATCTCGTCTCGTCCGGGAGCACGTTGCTCGTCAACGGATTGCGACCCATCGCGACCCTCCTCGAAAGCCAGGCCGCGCTCGTCGCCGGGCCCGGGGCGAACGGCGACATCGAACAGGTGGCGACCATGCTCGGCGCCGTCGTGGCCGGCCGCAGCCGGCGCTACCTGATGATGAATGC
>DATHYU010000348.1:0-3972 GCA_035458965.1 Acidimicrobiia bacterium
TCATGAAGGATCCCGAGCTGCGGGACAACCCGCCGGCACCACCCGGGTTCGTGTCCGGCCTGCATCCCCGCATGCCCTACGACAGCCAGATCCACGTCAACGACATGGCCCATCCGGACGTCCACGAGGTCTTCCGTGAGATGCGGGCGCTCGTGGACGAGTACCCCGATCGGTACACGGTCGGCGAGATCACCGACCACGACCTCGGCGTGTGGGCCTCGTACTACGGCGACGGCGACGAGCTCCACATGCCGTTCAACTTCACGCTGATGCACGAGCCGTGGGATGCGGCGGCGTATCGCCGGGCGGTCGAGGCGGTCGAGGCGGTCGTCCCGGATCGCTCGTGGCCGAACTACGTGCTCGGCAACCACGACGTGACCCGGATCGCGACCCGGGCCGGATCTCCCCGGCGGGCGCGCGTCGCGATGATGCTGCTGCTCACCCTCCGCGGCACGCCGACGATGTACTACGGCGACGAGATCGGGATGGTGCAGGCCCCCATCCCCGAGGACCGGATCCAGGATCCCTGGGCCCTCCGGGAGCCCGGCCAGGGACGCGACGGCTGCCGGACCCCGATGCTGTGGAGCTCCGAGGGCGGGGACCACGGCTTCGGCTCGGAGGGACCGTGGCTGCCTTTCGGGCCGCTCGCCGGCGTGACCGGCGTGGCCGATCAGGCAGCGGACCCGCGCTCGATGCTCTCGCTGACGAAGGCGCTGCTCGCGCTCCGGCGCGCCGAGCCGGCGTTGCACCGGGGGTCGTTCCGGGTGCACGACGACGAGCCGTCCGGCTGCTTCGCGTACCGGCGCCGGGAGGGCGAGGACGTCTTCCTGGTCGCCCTCAACTTCACGAGCGACCCGGTCGACCTCGACCCGGGTGGCGCGGGCACGGTCGTCGTCTCGACGGAGATGGACCGGGAGGGCGAGGCGGTCTCGGGCTCGCTGCGACTGCGGCCCGACGAGGGCGTGGTGGTCCGCCGCCGCTAGGCGCTCATCGTTTCGGCGGGATCCAGGGGATCGAGTGCTCCCAGTCCCGCAGCAGCGCCCGAACGGCGGCGACGAACGGCAGCGGCTGATCCACGAACACGTGGTGGTACGACTCGGGAACCGAGACGAAGGGCGCCGTTCGCCCGAGGAGCTCGTACATGTACTCGGCGACGTCGGGAGGCACGATGTCGCTCTTCTCCCCGCGGAGCAGCGCGATCCGCGGCTTCAGATCCGCCAGCTCGGTCGACAGGGTGTGCACCGCCCGTGTGAACAGATGGGGGTCGAACTTCCACTCCCAGCCCCTCTCGGTGTGGTGCAGCGAGTGCCGGCCGATGTGCTCGATGATGTACGGGTGGAGGGTGGGTTGCGGGGGCACCAGCCGGAAACGGGCCATGGCGGCCTCGAAGGTGTCGTAGATGCGGGGACGCTTGAACGTGCCCTTCTCGGCCTCCTCCGACTCCGCATCCGGGCGCCACAAGAGGGAGTCGACGATGATGGCGCCCTTGACCTCGTCCGGGTGTCGGTAGGCGGCGTTCACCGTGACGAGCCCCCCCATGGAGTGGCCGACGATCACCGACGGGCCCGGGAATCCCGCGTCATGGCCGACGGCGATCAGCTCGTCGGCCCAGGTCTCGAAGGCGTACTCCTGGCGATGGCCCGAGTCGCCGTGTCCGCTGAGGTCGATCGACACCACGTTCCACTCGTGCGTGAACATCGGGGCGATGTAGGAGTACCAGTGGGCGTGCGCGGCACCGCCGTGGACGAAGACGAGCCCGGGCGCATCCGGAGCCGGGGGGTTCCAGTGCAGGTAGTGGATCCGGCATCCGTCGACCGTCACGTGCCGGTCGTGGTACGGCGCCTGCAGCGCCCGCGTGAACCATTCGGGAGGGCTCATGCGCCGCCTCCCAGCTGGAGCCAGGCCCGTTCGAAGGCGACCCGAAGCACGTTCGCGGGATAGGGGCCGCCGGCGTCGGCTGCGGCGTCGACCGGCATGCCCTGGCCATGGCGCTCGGTGGCCAGGCGCCGCACCTCGATGAGCTCCGCGTGCTGGTCCTCGACGAAGTTGATGCCGACCGTGGCGCCGTGGCCTGGCACCACCGGGCCGGTGCAGTGGGTGAGGAGCGAGGCGAGCGTCTCGGGCCACTCGAGCGGGTAGGCGTCCCCGAAGCTCGGCGGCGCACTCTCCTCGACGAGGTCGCCGGCGAACACGACGTTCGCGTCGGGGACCTTCACGACGAGGTCGTTGTCCGTGTGGGCGCGGCCCAGGTGGCGCAGCTCGATCCGGCGGTTCCCGACGAGGAGCGATTCGGAGGTGAACACCACGTGGTCGGGCGGTGTGATGACCACCTCGTCGAACACGTCGGCGTGCCGGGGCGCCCACTCCTTCACCTGCCGGCGCATGTCCTCGCCGTGGGTGCGCAGGGTCTCGGCGCAGCGGGCGTGGCCCCAGATCGGCGCGCCGGAGAACACCGCGTTGCCGAAGGTGTGATCCCAGTGGTGGTGGGTGTTGACCACGGCGGCCACGGGCAGCCTCGTGATGGAGCGGAGGTCGGCCACGAGCTCGCGGGCCTGGACGTGCGCGCCGCGGGTGTCGACGAGGACGACGCCGTCGCCGCAGAGGATCGCCCCGATGTTGAGGTCGAGGGACTCGTAGCGGCGCACGAACACGCCGTCGCCCATCTCGGTCCATCCGGTCATGGGCCGGAGCCTAGGACCGCAGCCGGGGACCCCGCATCGCGGAGGGATCGGGTCAGCCCTGGTGGAGCTGGAGGCCGATCTCGATGGTCACCTTCTTCGAGACGAGCACGCCGCCCGACTCGAGGGCGACGTTCCACGTCAGCCCGAAGTCCTCGCGGTCGATCGCGGTCCTGGCCTCGAAGCCCGCCTTGGCGTTGCCCCACGGGTCGGTCGTGACGCCGAGGAACTCGAATGGGAGGTCCACCGGACGCGTGACGTCCTTGATGGTGAGCTCGCCCCTGGCCAGCCAGCCGTCGCCGGTGCGCTCGACACGGTCGGCGCGGTAGCGGACGGTCCCGAAGTTCTCGACGTCGAGGAAGTCGGGGGAGCGGAGATGACCGTCGCGGTCGGCCGATCCGGTGGTGATCGAGCCGGCCTGGAGCGTGATGTCGATCGACGACGCAGCCGGGTCGTCGGCGACGACGATCGTGCCGTCGTACTCCTCGAAGGAGCCGCGCACCTTCGTGATCATGAGGTGGCGGGCGACGAACTCGACCTTCGAGTGCGCCTTGTCGATGTCCCAGGTGCCGATGGCCGGGACGGCGACGCCGTCGACGATGCGGGTCGGGGTGATGGTGGTCATGATTACCTCCCAGATAGTTGCGTCCTGCAATCGTTGTAAGATGCAACTTACAGGGATTCGAGCCCTAGTTGTTGCATATTGCAACTTCTTTGCGATACGGTCGGGGCATGCCCGATGTGAAGCTCACCGCCTGGCGAAACCTGCTGCGCGCGCACGCCGAGCTCGTCGATGCGCTCGCCCGTGAGCTCGCCGAGGAACACGATCTGCCGATCTCGTGGTACGACGTGCTCATTCATCTCGCCGAGGCACCCGATCGGCAGCTCCGCATGCACGAGCTCGCCGAGAGCCTGCTCTTGAGCAGGAGCGCCGCCACCCGGTTCGTCGACCGTATGGAGAAGGCGGGTCTCGTCAGGAGAGAGGTGTGCCCCACCGACCGGCGCGGCATGTTCGTCGTGCTCACCGAGGAGGGCCGGCGCCGGCTCCGAGAGGCCGCCCCGACCCATCTCGACGGGGTCGCACGGCTCTTCTCGGCAAACGTCACCGACGAGGAGGCCGAGGTCATCGCAGCATCACTCGCGCGGGTCGCCGACACGGTCCGGTCCGGCGTGCCGGCCTGATCCGCGACCCCGGTACGATCAACGGCCGCCGATGACCATCGCCCTCGTCCTCCTGCTCGCCGGTCTCGTCCTGCTCACGCTGGCCGCCGATCGGTTCGTCCTCGCCGCGGCG
>DATHYU010000349.1:0-4827 GCA_035458965.1 Acidimicrobiia bacterium
GCAGCTCTACGGCCGCGGCCTGTCGCTCTTCGACGACCGCACACGACTCGACATCGCCTACGTGCAGCGGCGATGCCTGTTGCTCGACATCCAGATCATTGTCCGCACGATCCCCGCCGTGATCAGTCAACGCGGGGCCGCATGAGGGAGGGACGTTGATGGACGTGCAGGCAGCCTTCGACTCGCTGAAGCGGGGTTGGCACTACGTGGTGCTCGCCGCTCTCGGCGCCGCCGTCGCCGGGTACCTGCTCGCTTGGGCCCAGCCGCCGACATATGAGACGACGGCTTCGTACATCGTCTCCCCCACTCGCTCGAATCCGGACGCGGCCGCCGAGGCGGTCCGCACGCTGGACGACGCACGGAGCCGGGCGATCCTCACCACCTTCGCCGAGGTGCTCGGCTCCGCGACGACGACCGCCGAGGCGGCGGCGTCGGTCGGCCTCGGTGAAGATCTGCTCGAGAAGTACGCCTTCCGCACCGTGGTCGTGCCCGAGGCGAACATCGCAGACCTCACCGTGACCGGGCCTGATGCGTCCATGACGGTGGCTCTTGCCGGGGCCATCGGCGAGACCGGCGCCCAGCGCTTCGTCGACCTGTACGAGATCTACGACATCGGGCTCCTCGACCCGGCGGCGGCGCCGACCGCGCCCTCGAATCGCGGCTCGATCGAGACCTCCATCGTCGCTGCGGCGCTCGGGATCCTCGTCGGTGCCGTCGTCGCCTTGGCGGTGAACGCTCCCCGGATCCGCAAGGGCCGGGAGATGCGGCGTCGCATCGCAACCTACGGGGAGGCCGGGGCCACCGTGACGCCGCTCAACGAGGACGGCCAACGGTACCTCCGCGTCACGGCGGGATGACCACTGGGCTCGCCCCGGCACCGCCGCGGTTGCCACTACGCCTCGCCGGCGCGGCACTCGCCGTCGCCGCCGGGTCCGTCACCGCCGCCGTGGTCGTCGGCGCAGCCGATCCCATCCTCGTCGTGTCGGGCGTGGCCGCGCTGGCGGCGGCCGCCGCCGTCATGCTGCACCCCGAGGCGGGACTGCCGATCATCGCCGTCTTCGCGGTGCTCCGGCTCGCCGACGTGGCCACGGACTTCCACGGGGCACCCTCCACGTTCACGCCTCTCGTCGCGCTGCTCTTCGCCGCCGTCTTCGTCCGCTGGCTCACGACGGGTCGGCGACCGGCCGGATCCGGCCGGGTCGCGCTCCTGATGGGACCCTTCGTGCTGGTGGCCGTCGGATCACTCGTGTGGGCGACCGACGCAGCCACCTCGACGAGGGCCGCGGAGTTCCTCCTGAAGGACGCCGTCGTCGCGGTGATCGCCGGGTTCCTGCTCCACCGCGCCTCCGACCTGACCCGCGTGGTCTGGACCATCGTGGTCGCAGGCGGTGCGGTGGCGACGATCACCGCCGCCCAGTTCCTCCTCGGGGCCTTCGGCACCTCGGTCTTCGGCCTCGCCCAGTCGGACGTCCTCAACATCGTCGGCTCCGTCGACGACGTCCGGATCTCCGGTCCCGTCGGTGATCCGAACTTCTACGCCCAACTCCTGGTGATGGTGTTCCCACTCGCCTACGAGCGCTGGCGCAGGGCCCCGACGGCTGCCGGCCGGGCCGTCGGCGCATGGGCGACGCTCGCCACTGGCGCCTCGACGGTGTTCACGTTCTCGCGCGGCGGCGCCGTCGCCCTCGTGATCGTCGCCGTGATCGTGCTCGCGCGCTTCCGTCCCTCGAAGTCCCTGATCGTCGGGGTCATCGCCGCGGCCGTCCTCGTGCTCCCGCTCCTGCCGCCCGGATATGTCGAGCGCCTCACGGCGCTCGATCAGGTCGGTTCGGTCAATGCCACGATGGACGCCTCGATCCGCGGGCGCACCGCCGTCGTCAGGGCGGGCGCCGCCATGTTCATGGACCGGCCACTCCTCGGCATCGGTTTCGGAGGGTTCGGTGATACGTACCCCTCCTACGCCCGCGACCTCGGCATCGAGCTCCGTTCGGAGTCCCGCGAGGCGCACAACCTCTATGTGGAGATCGCGTCGGAAACGGGTCTCGCCGGGATCGCGGCGTTCGCCGTCCTCGCCATCGGCACCGCGGCGGCCATTCGCTCCTCACGACGCCGATTCCGCAGCGTCGGGCGAACCGACCTCGACGGGATCGCGTACGCGATCGGAGCGGCCCTCGTCGGATACCTCCTGACGTCCATGTTCCTGCACATGGCCTTCGCCCGGTTCGTCTGGCTTCTCGTCGGCATCGCGGTGGCGCTTCCCAACGTCGCCACGCGGCTCGAGCAGGAGGAACCGGCGTGGACGTGACCGACACCCGGCACGAGGACGCCGCGATGTCCGGCGACACCGCCGGCCTGGGACGCATGGCCGTGCGTGCGGTGCTGTGGAACTACCTCTCGTTCGCCTCCGGCAAGCTGCTGGTCCTCATCACCATGGCCGTGCTGGCCCGACTCCTCACGCCCGAGGAGTTCGGGATCATGGGCTTCGCCGTCCTTGCCGTCACCTATCTCGCCGTCCTCAAGGACCTCGGGCTCGGCGGCGCCCTCATCCAGCGCCGCCAGGACGCCGAGGAGGCCGCCCAGACCGTGTACGTGGCCAACCTGGTGCTGGGTGTCGTGCTCACCGTCACGACCTTCTCGGTGGCTCCGGCGGTCGCCGGGTTCTTCGACGAACCGCTCGTCGTCCCGCTGCTGCGCGTCCTCTCGTTCACCTTCGTCCTCGAGTCACTCGGCGCCGTCCACATCGTGCTCCTGAGGCGAAACCTCGACTTCCGGCGCAAGATGATCCCCGATCTGGGCAGGTCCCTGGTCAAGGGCGTGGTGTCGATCGGCGCGGCGCTCTGGGGATTCGGCGTCTGGGCGCTCGTGTGGGGCCAGCTCGCCGGGGTCCTCGCCGCCGTCATCCTGTCCTGGGCCGTGGTGGCGTGGCGGCCCACGTTCCGCGTCCACCGGCACCTCCTGCGCCCGCTCATGCGCTTCGGCGGCCCGCTGGTCGTCACCGACATCGCCCATGCCGTCTGGCTCAACCTCGACTACGTGGTCGTGGGCCGCCTCCTCGGCGATCACGCGCTCGGCGTGTACACGCTCGCCTACCGCCTTCCCGAGCTCCTCGTCATGTCGATCTGGCGGGTCATCACCCAAGCGGCGTTCCCGTTCTTCTCGTCGATCCAGGAGCACCCCGAGCTGCTGTCGCGAGGGTTCCTGGCGACGATCCGCTACTCACAGATCGCGATCGTGCCGATCTGCGTCGGGCTCTTCGTGGCGGCCGATCCGATCGTGGGCGTCGCCTTCGGCTCCCAATGGTCCGAAGCGGTGCCGATCGTGCGCCTCATGGCGGTCTTCATGCTGGTGGGCAGCGTCGGTGTGAACATCGGCGACGTCTACAAGGCGATCGGGCGGCCCGACGTACTCGCCAAGCTGGCCGTCGTCGACTTCCTCGTCCTCGCTCCGGCGCTCGTCGTCGGCGCCAACCTGGGAGGGCTGATCGGTGTCGCCTGGGCCCATGCGGCGGTGGCCCTCGTGGACACGGCGATCCGTCTCGTCGTGGCGCGTCGGATGATCGATGTGACGTACGCCGAGATCGGCCGGATGCTGCTTCCCTCCCTCAAGGCGGGGGCGGTGCTCGCCGCGGTCGCCGGCGGTGTCGTCGTCGCGACCGCCGGTCTCGGCGATCTCGCCCAGCTCGCCCTGACGGCGGGTGCCGGGATCATGGTCTACACGGTCGCGATCTGGCTCGTCGACCGCGCCGCACTCGTGAAGATGGCGGACTGGGCCGGCATCGGCCGATTCGTCCCGGGAGGCGTCCGATGACCTCCCCACTTCGGCCGGTTCGCACTGCGCCCGAGGAGCACGCCGACCTCACGGTGCTCTACCTCATCGACCACCTCGCCTCGGGCGGGGCGGAGCAGATCCTCCTGCGCTACCTGCGGCACCTGCACGGCAACGGCGTCGACGCTCGGGTCACGACCATCCAGACGAGGGACGGGAACCCGCTGGCCGCCGACATCGCCGCCCTCGGCATCCCGGTGTCGAACCTCCACATCGACCGTCTTCGCGACAGCGGCGCACGTCACCGCGTCCGGAGCCACCTCGCGGCCGTGGACCCCGATCTCGTCCACACGCAACTCGAGTTCTCGAACGTCCTCGGAACGCTTGCGGCGTCGCGGCTCGGGATCCCGACGATCTCGACCCTGCACACCCTGGACACCCCGGGCCGCTGGACCCGGGACGGCCTGCGCTTCCGCCTCATGGCATCGGTGCTTCGCCGCCGCGCCGATCGCGTCATCGCCGTGTCCGACAGCGCCCGAGACCATCACCTCGCCGTGGGACGCCTCCGTCCCGAGGCGACGATCACGATCCACAACGGCATCGACCTCGACCCGTTCCGCCATCCGGCTCTCGACGCCCGCAGCCGGGTGCGGGCCGAGCACGACATCGTTGCCGGCGCTCCCGTCCTCGCCACGGTCGCCGTGCTCCGGGAGCCGAAGGGCATCCAACACATGCTCGAAGCGCTCCCCCGGGTGCTCGAGACGCACCCCGATGCCGTCTACCTCGTCGTCGGCGACGGCCCCCACCGCGCAGAGCTCGAAGGCCTCGCCGCCCGCATCGGGATCACCCGGTCGGTGCGGTTCGCCGGGTCACGGCGCGATGTCGCCGACCACCTCGCCGCCGCCGACGTCTTCGTCCTCCCCTCACTGACGGAGGCGCTGCCGACCGTCGTGGCCGAGGCCATGGCCGCCTCCCTTCCCGTGATCGCGACCACGGTCGGCGGTATCCCCGAAATGGGCGTCCAGGGCGAGACCGCGCTCCTCGTCGAGCCGGCGTCACCGC
>DATHYU010000350.1:0-4010 GCA_035458965.1 Acidimicrobiia bacterium
ATCCGGTAGATCGTCGACTTGTCGACGTGGATGAGCTCCTGAAGATCCCTGGCCGTCAAGAGGGACGTCATCGGTGCGTCTCCGGCTCGTGCATCTGGTGCATCTCCTGCATCTGGTGCATCTCCTGCATCAGGCAGCACAGAGTATGCAGATATATGCATACTCGAATAGGGCCCTATGGCCCATGTGGGGAAGAACGACGACCCGCCTCCCAGGCCTCCGCCCGGAGGGCCGATCAGCCGACGATCACGTACTGGACGGCTCGGACCTGGCTGCCGTCCTCGTAGACCGTGCCGACGTCATCGGGGCTCTCGATCCCGCCGGCCTTCTCGGCGACCCGACGGCTGGGGACGTTCGATTCGGCGGCGACGATGGTCAGACCCTCGAACCCGCATGACCACGCCGCCTCGATGATCGCCCGTACCGCCGCCGTCGCGAGCCCGTTCCCGGCGGCGCTCGAGCGGATCCAGTAGCCGATGGCGGCCGTCCGCCGCTCGACATCGACCTGACCCAGTCCGCACGACCCGCAGAGGCGTCCCGTCTCGTCCTCCACGGCGTAGTAGAAGGCGGTGCCCTCCTCCCACGCCCGCGCCCACCACACGACGTAGGAGAAGGCGTCGGCCGTGGTGAAGCCGGGACGGGCCCATGACTCGTACCGAGAGAGCGACTCGCCCGATTCGATCACGGCGGCCGCGATGTCGGGGGCGTCGCCGGCGGTCATCCTGCGCAGCACGACGCCGGTGCCGGCGACGCGGTCGGGTGGTCTCATCGCCGGGCACGTTACCCACGCGGAACGGCCGCCCCGGGAGGATGGGGCGGCCGTTCGTGGGTGACGGGGATCGTCAGGCGCTCGCCGCGCCATAGAGGTTCGGCTCGCAGTCGCCAGGACCGGGCCCGGCCCCGCCCGGGCCGCCGCGGCGACCGTGGCGGAAGGCCTCGGGCTCGAACCGGCCGTTCACGAAGTCCTCGACGTGGCCCTGGAGCCCGTCGAGGCGTTCGTCCGCCTCCTCCTGCGTGATGCGGCCATCGGCGACGGCGGCCTCGATGCGCTCGACGCGATCGGCCATGAGGGCGTCGACGACGTCCTCGGCCCGGTCGCCGGCGATCTCGGCGAGCGTTGCGCCCTCGAGCAGCCGGTCCCGGAGCTCTTCGACCGACAAGCCGAGCACCTCGGCGGCAGCCGCCTGCCCTTCTCCGGGCCCGCGACCGCCGGCTCCGAGCGCCCGGGACCGGGGGATCACGCCGTCCTCGACCAGCTCGGCGTGAGGATCGGCGCGGTGCCGGTACGACGGGGTGTCGTCCGCCTGAGCGAAGGCGATGCCGCTCATGACGATGGCGCCCACCACCAGGACGACGAAGGCGCCTCTGATGATCTTGGTGAGCTTCATGACGGTTCCTCCTGTGGTGATGGACCGTTCACCCTCACCATCGAACCGTCATGTACGAGCCGCGTTAGGCGTCCGACAGGACTCTGGAAATCCTCCTCAGGCGGATCGGGCGACGCAGAACACGTTGTCCTCGGGATCCGCGTACACGCGCCAGACGAAGCCCGGCACGGTGTGCTCCTCGACGAACCGCCCCCCGAGCTCGGCCACTCGAACATCCACGGCGTCCAGGTCGTCGTGGCCGAGATCGAGATGGACCCGGTTCTTCCCCGGCGTGGGGTCGGGCACCTCCTGGAAGGCGAACGCGAAACCGCCCTCACGCTGGGGCTTCAGCCAGACGTAGCCGGGATGCTCGGCCATCACCTCTACGTCGAGCAACCGTCTCCAGAACCCGGAAAGGGCGGCCGCGTCCCGGCAGTCCACCATGATCGACCCGGCAATCGGAACAGCAGCCATCGGCACCTCCTCGGCCCGCCCACCCGACGCTAGTGCCGGGTGCCGGCGGTCGACGGCTGATCTACGATGCTCCTGTGATCCTCTCCGACCGATCGATCAAGGCGGCCATCGAGGAACAGCGGATCGTCATCGACCCGTACGATCCTGCGATGGTCCAGCCGTCGAGCATCGACGTGCGCGTCGACCGCTACTTCCGGGTGTTCGAGAACCACCGCTACCCGTTCATCGATCCCAAGCACGCCCAGCCCGAGCTCACCCAGGAGGTCGAGACCGAGGTCGACCACCCGTTCATCCTCCATCCCGGGGAATTCGTCCTCGGGTCGACACTCGAGGTCGTGGGCCTCGGCGACGACATCGTGGCCCGCCTGGAGGGCAAGTCGAGCCTCGGGCGTCTCGGGCTCCTCATCCACTCGACCGCCGGATTCGTCGACCCGGGCTTCGAGGGCCATCTGACGCTCGAGCTCTCGAACGTCGCGACGCTGCCGATCGCCATCTACCCCGGCATGAAGATCGGCCAACTGTCGTTCTACGAGCTGAGCACCCCGGCCGAGCACCCCTACGGCTCGGACGAGGCGGGGTCCAAGTACCAGGGCCAGCGCGGCCCGACGCCGAGCCGCGTCGAGCGGGATTTCTAGCCGACTGCCGGCAGTCTGCGTTCGGCGTTCCAGAACCGGGTCCGGCCGTCGATCACCACCCGGCTTCACCTGCCACGGGGAGCCAGTCGTGGGCGCCCCAGGTGACGATGGCGTCCGCCCGTCCGGGGCCGTTCGTGAAGCGGAGCATGAAGCTGAGGGCCGTCTGCCGGTACAGGCCGGGCGTGTCGGTGCCGTCGTCGTTCCAGTCCCCGGTGACGAACAGGTCGCCGGGATCGCCGAACACGAACTCGTGGTCGGCGACCCCGCCGGCTCCGTCCACGGCCAGCTCGTCCTCGTAGTAGACGAGCCCGGTGCTCCGCCGGTGGAGACCGACCTCGTCGACGCCGTCGCCGTCGAAGTCGCCGGCCATCGGGGTGTCGGCCGGGTTCCCGAAGTCGAACCAGGAGTCGGCGGCCCCGATCCCGGCATCACCCGAGCCGAGATGGTTCACGATGTAGAACCGCTGCTCGGATGGCCGGTAGAGCGACACGGTGTCGCAGCCGTCGCCGTCGAAGTCGCCGGCGATCGGGATGTCGCCCGGATTCCCGAAGTAGTAGGCCAGGTCGGCGATGCCCGTGGTGTTCGTGTTCCGCAGGTACACGTACCCGTCGGCGGTGCGGAACAGGCCGGCGGTGTCCACGTCGTCGCAATCCCAGTCCCCGAGCAGGGGCACGTCGCCCGGATTGCCGAACAGGAACTCCCGCGGTGGCGTGTCCGGACCGATCCAGAACCGCCACACGGCCGTGTCCGGATCGAAGAGCCCGAGGTCCTGATCCCCCTCGTAGCGCGGAGCGAGCCATGCCGGGTGCTCTCGGACGTCGAGATGCGAACCGTCCATCGGCGAGTCCCACCAGGCGATGACGGCACCCCACTGGGCCTGGGCCACGTCGTAGGCGACGTCGACGGCGAACGACCCGAACGAGCCCATCTCCGGTGCAGCCGTGGTCGCAAAGCCCTCCCACAGGATCAGTCCTTCGTTGTCCACGATCGCCAACTGCACCGTTCCCTCGAAGACGTCGGCGACCCCCCGGATCCGGGCCGGATTGCCGAGGAAGCCCCCCGTCGGAGGGTCGGCGAGGAGGACGAGGGGCACCAGTGAGAGGAAGTCGCCCCGATCGGCGGGTGACGGCAGCACGATGCCCTCGCCACCGAACACCGTCGTCGCGACGCCGTCGATCTCGAGCACCACGCCATCCACCGTCGGGAACTGGGTGAGTGTGAACACCACCTGGGCCAGCCGCGCGATCATCGAGAGCGACCCGCCGCCGGACACGAACTCACGGGACAGGTCGACGGTTGCGACACCGCCGGCGATCGACACCCCGTGCAGATGGGTGCCGACCGGAATCGCCGTCGACATCGGGGGCACCGCCGGCGACTCGGCCGGGGATGGTCCGAGGAGCAGGGCGGACATGGCTCCCGCGGCGGGGGACTCACGTGACGCCAGGCGTGCCGCCGGCGCCAGGTGGGGCGGATCCGTGGACTCGGAGCCGATGCCGTCGATCAGGAAGAAGGCCGAGACCTCGACGGTGCC
>DATHYU010000351.1:0-4515 GCA_035458965.1 Acidimicrobiia bacterium
TCGGCGGAGACTCGCCGGCTCCCCACATGTCGCAGAGGTCGGTGATGTCGAGGTCTCCCACCGTCTCGAAGACCTCGATGAGCAGCGCATCGGCGGGGTCCTCCATCACGGCGAACGGGACTTCGTCCCGGCAGGTCACTGATTCGCTCATCCCGACCCCGACCGTGGGGTTGCCGACGAATGCGATGAGGTTCGCGCCGAACGGATTGAGAGCGGTCGCGTCGCCCTCGGCCACGCGATCGATCATTGCAGGGACGATGGCCACGAGCTGGGGCCAGTACATGGCGAAGAAGGCCATCACGATGAACATCGCGCCGTCGACCGTGATGTCATAGGGGAACGCCTGGAACCATGTCCTGATCTCGACCGGTGACTGCTCGAGGCTCCGGGCGAGCTCCCAGAAGCGCGTCTCGACGTCGCCGTAGCGATCGGTGCACCGGGGGTCCGACGCGCAGGCGGCGAACACCTCGTCGAGGGACGCGCCGAGGTTCGCGATCTGCGTACCCACCGGATCGACCTGGGGCGGCATCACCGAGTCGAGGATGGCGGAGCGGATCCCCTCCGGGTGATCCCGGAGCACGTCGATGGCGAGGCGGGTCCCGTAGGACACCCCGTAGAGATTCCACTGCTCGTAGCCGAGGGCCAGGCGGAGGTCCTCGAGGTCGGCGGCGCTCGTCGTCGTGTCGAACCCGGCGAGATCCACGCCCTCGTCGAGGAGCCGATCCCGGCACGCCTCGAAGGCGTCGACGACTCCGAGGAGCCCCAGGACGGCGGCCAATCCCTGTTCCAGGGCGTCGGACCTCGCCTCGGTGACTTCGGGACAGGTGGTGTCGGGCTCGGAGAGGCCGGTGCCTCGTTGGTCCCACAGAATCACGTCTCGATCGGTGTTGAAGTCGCCGAAGGCGACGTCGAAGCCGATCAGCGTGTTCATGATCGCCGGCCAGCCGGGACCGCCGCTCACGTACACGACCGGGTCGGCGAGCGGCGTGTCGGACTTCGCGCGGAAGACGGCGACCTGGACCCGAATCGATCCGGAGTCGGGATCCCGGCGGTTCGCCGGCATGGCGACGGTGCCGCATGCCACGTCCCTCGTCGGTGAGTTGAAGCGGCAATCACCCCACTCGATCGCCGGTTCGGGCGGAGGTGCCGTGGTGCTCGTGCTCGGAGCGCGGGTTGTCGTCGTGACCGGAACCGTCGTGGTCGCCGCTGCCGTCGAGGAGCCGGCGGTCGGCTCTGCCTCGGAGCCCGAGCACGCCGCGATGACCATGAGGAACGCGAGGAGGACGGCCGTTCGACCCACCCTTCGATCCTTGCCGATTCCACGTTCGGCAACAACGGCCGAAGGTCGGCTTTGGGGTCGGGGCCCTCCACTACCGTGATGGCGTCATGACCTCTCCTCTCGTCGAGGCTCGCGGCCTCGTCAAGCGATTCGGCGACTTCACGGCCGTCGACGGCATCGACTTCGACGTGCGCCCCGGCGAGGCGTTCGGCTTCCTCGGACCGAATGGAGCCGGGAAGTCGTCGACGATGCGGATGATCGGAGCGGTGTCGCCGCCGTCGGAGGGGTCGATCAGCGTGCTGGGCATGGACCCCGTCGCCGACGGCCCGAAGATCCGGGCGCGCCTCGGCGTGGTGCCTCAGGACGACAACCTCGACCAGGAGCTGTCGGTCTACGAGAACCTCCTCATCTACGGCCGCTACTTCGGGCTTCCCAAGAAGGTGGTCGACGAGCGGATCGACGAGCTGCTCGCGTTCGCCCAGCTGGAGGAGCGCCGGACGAGCCGGGTGGAGCCGCTGTCGGGCGGCATGAAGCGGCGCCTCATCATCGCCCGGGGGCTCGTCAACCAACCGGATCTCCTGCTGTTGGACGAGCCGACCACCGGTCTCGATCCCCAGGCCCGGCACCTCCTGTGGGACCGGCTGTACCGGCTGAAGCTGGAGGGCGTGACCCTCATCATCACGACCCATTACATGGACGAGGCGGAGCAGCTCTGCGACCGGCTGGTGATCATGGATCGCGGGAAGATCGTCGCCGAGGGATCGCCGCGGGAGCTGATCGAGGCCCACTCGACGAAGGAGGTGCTCGAGTTGCGGTTCCCGGTGGGAGAGCAGGCGGAGGCCCTTCCGAGGCTCGACGGTCTCGGCACGCGGGTCGAGGAGCTCCCCGACCGCGTGCTCGTGTACACCGACGATGCCGATGTGACGGCGGCCACCGTCTACGACCGGGGTCTCCACCCCGAGGGGGTCGTGAGCCGCCGGTCGAGCCTCGAGGACGTCTTCCTCCGTCTCACCGGCCGGACCCTGGTCGATTGATGGCGACCCGCTCGCTGCGCGTCACCGAGGCCGGAGCACGCGTCTACCGGCGCACCTGGCGCGCCAGCGTCATCTCGACGTTCCTCAACCCGGTCCTCTTCCTGCTCGCGATGGGGGTGAGCCTCGGGACCCTTGTCGACGACGGAGGCGGAAGCGCGACGATCGACATCCCGTACCTGACGTTCCTGGCGCCGGGTCTCCTCGCCGCCACCGCGATGCAGACGGGCGCCGGTGATGCCTCCTATCCGGTGATGGCCGGCATCAAATGGAGGCGGACCTATCACGCCACGCTGGCCACGCCGATCTCGGTGGCCGACCTCGTGGTGGGCCGGCTCGGTTGGGTGACGATCCGGCTCCTCTTCGTGACCGGTGTCTATGCCGCGGTCATGACGCTCTTCGGCGCGACCACTCCTCTCGAAGCCGCCCTCGCCGTCCCGCCTGCGGTCCTCACCGGCGCCGCGATGGCGGCGATGACCACGGCCTACACCGCGAATCTGAAGAGCGAGCAAGGGCTGTCCGCGCTGTTCCGCTTCGCCGTGCTGCCGCTGTTCCTGTTCTCTGGAACGTTCTTCCCGATCTCGCAGCTGCCCGACTACCTGGAGCCCCTGGCCTTCGCCACGCCGCTCTTCCACGGGGTCAGCCTCTGCCGGGGCCTGGCGCTCGACGACGTCGCCTTCGAGGTGTCCCCGGCATGGAGTGTCGCCTACCTGGTGGTCTTCGCCGCGATCGGGACGGTGCTGTCGATCCGCGTCATGCGCCGGAGGCTCGTGACATGACGTCGCGCACGCTCTCGGTCCGGGTGGTGCCTCCGAGGATGATCGGCGGGGGCGCGACGAAGCTGCTCGAGCGCAACTTCCTCGTGTATCGCCGGGCATGGATGATCATCTTCTCCGGCTTCTTCGAGCCGTTCTTCTACCTGTTCTCGATCGGCATCGGTCTCGGGGCGCTCGTCGGCGAGGTGCCCGGCCCGGGCGGAGTGCTCGTTCCCTACGACGTGTTCGTGGCCCCGGCGCTGCTCGGTTCGGCGGCGATGAACGGGGCGATCCTCGAGTCGACGTTCAACATCTTCTTCAAGCTCAAGTACGGCAAGGTCTACGACGCCGTGCTGTCCACCCCGATGCGTCCGGGCGACATCGCCGTCGGTGAGATCACCTGGTCGCTGATGCGCGGGGCGGCCTATGCGGCGGCCTTCCTCGTCGTCATGAGCTTCATGGGCCTGATGCAGTCGCCCTGGGGCATCATGGCCCTGCCCGTGGCCATCCTGATCGGGTTCGCGTTCGCCGCCGTGGGGATGGCGGCCACGACGTTCATGAACTCGTGGCAGGACTTCGACATGATCACCCTCGTCCAGCTGCCGCTGTTCCTGTTCTCGGCGACCTTCTACCCGCTCGAGGTGTACCCCGGCGCCTTCCAGGTGCTGACGCGCTTCTCGCCGCTGTACCACGGGGTCGAGTTGATCCGGGGCTTCACGACCGGGGTGCTCGACTGGAGCATGGTGGGGCATGCGTCCTTCCTCGTCGTGATGGGCGTCATCGGCGTGGCGATCGCGTCCCGACGGCTGGAGAGGCTGCTTCTGGCCTGAGGCGGGATCTAGCGCGGGATCCAGACGAGGGCGACCTCGTCGACGGTGATGTCCATCTTCTCGAGGCCGATTTCCACGACCTCGACGTCCTCGGCCTTCTCCCGCCAGGCGCCGTCGATCTCGAGGATGTCCTCGCCGAGCTCGTCCTCCATCTCGACGAGCTCCCGCATCTCGGCGGCGAGCTTGCGCTCCGAGGTCTCGAGCCGCTGGACGGCCTTGCGGACCTGGGATCGCTTCGATGCCGCCTTCGACAGGTCGCTCGTCCGCTTCCGGCCGCCGAGCAGGATCCCGATGAGCGAGCCCGCGCCCGAGGCCATCTCCTCCTGGCGCCGGGTCTCGATGTCGAGCTCCTTCTCGTCGACGTCGAGGCGGTACCGCTCGATGCGGTCGCGCAGGGTGTCCATCTTTCCTTCGAACCGGTCACGCAGCTTGGCGGTCTCCTCGTCGGCCAGGTCCTCGGCGACGTCGCGGCAACGGGCCAGGAAGTCCTCCGGCGATTCGCCGACGCGTGAGTAGAGCCTCAGTGACGCGTTCTTCATGATCTTCAGCTCGCGGCTGCGATACACGTGGTCGCGCACGTCGCGCTCGAGTCCCGTGAAGAACGTCTTGGTGTGGATCGG
>DATHYU010000352.1:0-6544 GCA_035458965.1 Acidimicrobiia bacterium
AGGAACCGGGCCTTGTCGTGGCTGCCGAGCAGGTTCTGGCTGGCCTCGAGGACCTCGGGGGCATATCGCCCCCACATGGAGACGAAGCCGTCGGCGAAATCGACGCCGCCGCCGACGGGATCGGCGACGAAATCGAGGACGAGCTGGCGGAAGGTGTAGTTCATCGTGGCGTCGAAGGTGTCGCCCTGGAGCCATGGCATGGCGTCGCCCATGATCTCGGCGATGAGATAGGCATCGGGCCTGACCTCCTTCACCGCCTGACGGAAGCGGGGCCAGAACGCGAAGTCGACGTAGCGGGCGACGTCCATCCGCCAGCCGTCGACGTCGTACTCGCGCACCCAGTGACGGGCGACCTCGAGGAAGTAATCCCGGGCTCCCGGGTTGGTGAGGTCGATGCGCGGCAGCGACGGCACCCCGTACCACGCCTCATAGGTGAGTTCGACCGGAGGTCCCTCGCCCTCGAGGACCTCGACGTTCATCTTCGCCTCGTCCCGGAAACGGGCGATGTAGCGGTCGTAGGCGTCGGCCTGGTCGAACCGCGCCCGCACCTGATCGGGGCGGTATCCCACCCGCGGCGGATGATCGGTCACCACGAACCAGGCCGCGTACTCGGAGGCAGGCCCCTTCTCCATCACGTCGGCGAAGGCGAAGAACTGCGGATGGCAGTGGTTGAAGGAGGCGTCGACGATCACCTTGATGTCGCGTTCGTGGAGCGCGCCGACGAGTCGGCGAAGGGCGTCGTTGCCGCCGAGGGCCGGGTCGACCTCGTAGTAGTCGATGACGTCGTAGCGGTGGGTCGAGGGGGAACGGAAGATCGGGTTGAGGTAGACCATGCCGACGCCGAGCCCGGCGAGGTGGTCGGCCTTGTCGGCGATCCCGACCAGGTCCCCGCCCTGGAACTCGAGCCAATGGGGGGCCGAGCCCCACGGCATCGCCTCGTCCGGGCTGAGGGAGGGATCACCGTCGGCGAATCGTTCCGGGAAGATCTGATAGATCACGGCGCCACGGGCCCACTCCGGCACGTCGAGAGGCGCCGTGTCGTCGAGGTCGATCTCCCACCTGTCGAGGCGCTCGACGGCGTTGCCGATGCCGGCGGGGACGAGGTACACCGCCCGCCGGTCGGCGTCACGAAGGGCGAACGTGTACCGGAACCGCCGCCGGCGCGGCACGTAGCGCACCTCCCAAACGTCGAAACGGGTCGATCGGGCGACCCGGTGCATCGGGACGAGGTGGCCGTCGGCCTCGTTGACGGCGGCCTCGGTGAACCCGGCCTCCGTGAGGAGCCGGAGGCGCAGTGCCCCGTCCGGGTAGGCAGAGAGGTAGGCGGCGTCGGCGGGGTCGAACCGCACGTCGTACGGACGGAGGTGCCCCTGTTCGCCGAGAATCATCATGTCTGGGAAGGAGAAGGCCACGAGGGGTCCTGGATCGAGACGTGGGGAGCCTACGCCCGTGAACGCACCGACGAACGCACACCTCGTGCTGACCGGGCCGATGGGGTCGGGCAAGACGACCGTCGGCCGCCTCGTCGCGGCCCGCCTGGGGCGCGACTTCGACGACAGCGACGAGTGGATCGACGCGAAGACGGGTCGAAGCGGCGCCGACATCGCGCGGTCGGCCGGCGTGGCCCACCTGCACCGACTCGAGGCGGAGCATGCCATGAGAGCGCTCGAGGCCGAGGTGCCCGCGGTCGTCGCGATGGCGGCCGCGGCGGTCGACGACCCGGCGGTTCGCCGGGCACTCCGATCTGCCGTGGTGGTCGTGCTCGTCGCCCCCGCCGGGACCCTCGCCGCCCGGACCGCGCCGTCCGCCCACCGGCGCGCCCTGGGCCCAGATCCGGCGAAGGCGACCGAGGCGCTCGTCGCCCGGCGCCGGCCCCTCGGGGAGGAGGTCGCCTCCGGGTTCGTCTCGACCGACGGCGCCATCGAGGCCGCGGTCGCCGAGGTCCTCGACATCGCCGGCGAATAGGATCCACCGGCGATGCTCGCCCGCCGACCCACCATCGAGATCATCGGCGCCCCTCAGGACCTCGGGCAGTCCCTGCGCGGCGTCGACATGGGGCCGTCGGCGATTCGGGTCGCCGGTCTCGTCGACCGGCTGACCGGGCTCGGGTTCACGGTGGTCGACCGCGGCGACGTCCCCTGCTGCTCGATGGCGACCCACCCCGAAGGAGACCCGCGCTCCCGCTTCGCCGCCGCCGTGGCGCAGGACGCCGAGACGATCGCCGACCAGGTCGCCGACGTCGTCGCCGGCGGCAACTTCCCGCTCGTGCTCGGCGGGGACCACAGCATCGCCATCGGCACCCTCGGGGGCCTCGCCCGACACGATCCACGGCAGGCGATCATCTGGGTGGACGCCCACGGAGACTTCAACACCCCCGAGACGTCGCCGAGCGGCAACGTCCACGGCATGCCGCTGGCCGCCGTCCTCGGTGATGGCGACCCCCGTCTCGTGCAGGCCGCCGGCGTCAACCCCAAGGCGCTCGGCTCGCACACCGTGCTCATCGGCCTGCGCGACATCGATCCGGGGGAGGCGGCTCGCCTCCGCGACAGCGACGTCCGCTGGTACACCATGCGCGACATCGACGAACGCGGCATCCGGCCGATCATGGACGAGGTCGTGGCCCACGTCACCCGTGAGGGCGTCGACAAGATCCACGTGTCGTTCGACATGGACGCGCTCGACCCTCGCCACGCCCCCGGGACGGGGACGCCGGTCACCGGAGGCCTCACCTACCGCGAGGGCCATCTCATGATGGAGCTCCTGTCGGACGCCGACATCGTGACGTCGGCCGAGTTCGTCGAGGTCAATCCGGCGCTCGACGAACGGAACCGCACGGCGAGCATGGCCGTCGAGCTCATCGCCTCCCTCTGCGGGCAACGGATTCTCTGAACCGTCATCCGAACCCCCGGTTCGGTCCGAATCTCCAGTGACAGGGTTTAGTGATAAAATCTTTCCCGTCGCTGGAGGACACACATGGTCACCGCCACCGCACGCCGCCGGTCGGAACCGGTCCCCGACTCGGTCTCCCTCTACCTGGAGTCCATGGGCCGCCACGAGCTGCTCACCGCCGACGACGAGATCGAGCTCGCCCAACGCATCGAAACGGGCGTCGCGGCACAGGCAATCCTCGACGCGGAGGGCCACGACGGGCCCGCCGATGCGGCGCGGCTGCGTCGCGACGTCATCGCCGGTGAGCGCGCCCGGGAGCGCTTCATCGCCGCCAACCTCCGGCTCGTCGTCGCCAACGCCCGGAAGTACCAGGGGGCCGCGGGCCTCGAGATGGGTGACCTCATCCAGGAGGGGAACCTGGGCCTCATCCGCGCCGTCGAGAAGTTCGACTGGCGCAAGGGCTTCAAGTTCTCGACCTACGCCACCTGGTGGATTCGCCAGGCGCTCTCACGGGCCATGGCCGAGAAGTCCCGGGTCATGCGCATCCCGATCCATCTCCACGACATGATCGGGACCGTGAAGACGGCGACCTCCCAGCTCCGGGGCCGGCTCGGCCGCGACCCGAAGCTCGAAGAGATCGCCGAGGAGACCGGGATCGCCGTCGACGACGTCAAGCGGGTGCTCGAGATCTCCCAGGAGGTGTCCATCCAGCAGCCCGTCGGCGAGGACGGCGCAGAGCTCGGCGACTTCATCACGGACGAGGACGCCGTCGATGTGACCCGGATCGCCGAATCCGCGGACGTCGCCCGGATGCTGCGGACCGCCATGCGAAGCCTCGACGACCGGGAGATGCGGATCCTCGTGGGACGGTACGGGTTCATGGAGGACGGCATCCCCCGGACCCTCGAGGAGATCGGCGCCGAGTTCGGCCTCACACCCGAGCGCATCCGCCAGATCGAGAAGCGAGCCCTGTCGAAGCTCCGTCACCCGGCCCTCGGCCTGCGCGAAGAGGACCTCGTCTAGACCCCCGGCGCGGAGTCGGCCGGCGGGCACCGCCAACGATTCGGCCTCACTTCCGACTCGTGCTCTTCGGCGAGGTCGCTGCGGGACGCCGCCGATCCTCCGGACACGACCGGTCCGGCCGGAGCCGCCACGGCTCCGCCGCCGGCACGCGATCATGGGCGGCGATGCCGACGAACGTCACGCCGGAGTACAAGGCGGCCGAGGCCCGCTACCGCTCGGCGTCCGACCCGCGCGAGCGCCTCGACGCGCTGAAGGAGATGCACCGGACCATCCCCAAGCACAAGGGGACCGAGCACGTCCGGGCCGACATCAAGACGCGCATCAAGGAGATCACCGAGTCCCTCACGTCCGCGAAGGCCGTCGGCGCACGCACGGGCCCCTCCACCGTGGTCCGCCCCGAGGGTGCCGCCCAGATCGGGCTGCTCGGACCTCCCAACGGTGGCAAGTCGTCCCTCCACGTCCGCCTCACCGGCTCCCACTCCGAGGTCGGACCGTATCCCTTCGCCACGCACTGGCCGGTGCCCGGAATGCTCGACGTCCACGACGTCGCCATCCAACTGGTCGATCTCCCGTCCGTGTCCCCCACCCACCCGATCCCGTGGATCGGCGACGCCCTCCGACCGGCCGACGGCGTCCTCGTGGTCGTGGATCTGGCGAAACCCGGATGCGTGGAAGAGGTCGAGTCGATGCTGCGGATCCTCGCCGAGCGCCATGTCACCCTGCACGGCGCCTGGCCGGCGGACCCGGAACACGTCCCCGAGGACGATCCCTTCTCGATCCGCCTCCCGGCACTGCTCGTGGCCGGCAAGGCCGACCTCGTCGGCGATCCGGCCGGCGAGCTCGCCATCGTCGAGGAGCTCCTCGGGCTCGACTGGCCCACCACCACCGTCTCCGTGGAGGACGGCACCGGCCTCGACGATCTGGGGCCGTGGCTCTTCGAGCGCCTCGGCGTGGTGCGGGTGTACACGAAGACGCCGGGCCACGAGCCCGACATGACCCGGCCCTTCACCGTCCGCTCCGGCGACACCGTGCTCGATGTCGCCCGACTCGTGCACAAGGAGATCGCCGAGGGGTTCCGCTATGCGAGGATCTGGGGTGAGCGGGCCTTCGACGGCCAGCAGGTGGGCCGCGACCACGTCGTCGTGGACGGGGACGTGGTGGAGATCCACACCTGAGGGGAACGAGTCGATAGCGTGCAACCCATGACGCACCCGTTGATCGTCGGTGCCGCCGAATCGGCTTCCTCCAGCGGAGACCTGGACCTCGTCATCCTGTTCGCCGGGTTGTTCGGCGGGCTCGCGCTCTTCCTCCTGGGTCTCGACCGGCTCACGGACTCGCTCAAGCTGGTGGCCGGGAACCGTCTCCGGACCGTGATCATGCGGCTCACGACCAATCGCTTCGCCGGGTTGATGACGGGAGCCGGCGTCACGGCCGTCATCCAGTCGTCCTCGGTCACGACCGTCCTGGTGGTGGGCTTCATCAGCTCCGGCGTCATGACGCTCTCCCAGTCGGTCGGCGTCATCATGGGCGCGAACATCGGCACCACCGTCACCGCCCAGATCATCGCCTTCAACGTCACCCGATATGCCCTCCTGATCGTCGCGGCGGGCTTCGGTGTGGTCTTCTTCTCACGGAAGGAGCATCAGCGGGCCTGGGGGTCGCTGGTCCTGGGGCTCGGGCTGGTCTTCTTCGGCATGTCCGTCATGAGCGACGGGATGAGCCCGCTGCGGTCGGAGCCCGCGTTCATCGATGCCATGGCCTCGATGGAGAACCCGTTCCTCGGCATCCTCGTCGCGGCCGCCTTCACCGCACTGGTCCAGTCTTCGTCGGCGACCACGGCGATCGTGATCGTGCTCGCCGGCCAGGGCCTGGTGACGATCGAGGCGGGCATCGCGCTCATCCTCGGAGCCAACATCGGGACGTCCGTCACCGCCCTGCTCGCCGCCCTCGGCAAACCGCGCGAAGCCCTGCGGGCCGCCGTGGTCCACACGCTGTTCAACGTCGTCGGTGTCGTGCTCTGGCTCGGGTTCATCCCCGTCCTCGCCGACACCGTGACCGGGATCGGCGGCGAAGTCCCCCGGCAGATCGCCAATGCCCACACGATCTTCAACGTCGCCAACGCGCTCATCATGATCGGCTTCAGCACGCGCATCGCCTCCCTCGCCGAGTCGCTCGTCCGGGACCGGCCCGACCCGTTCGAATCGCTCGCCCGGGCCCGGCATCTCGACGAGCAGCTGCTGAAGACACCCACGCTCGCCATCGACCGGGCTCGGCTCGAGCTGATCCGCATGGCGGAGCGGGTACGCAGGATGCTGCGCGAGATCATGCCCGCCGTGCTCGGCGGCGACTACCGCGATCTGGCCGACATCGAGGCGGTCGACGACGAGGTCGATGCGCTCCACGGCCAGATCGTGCGCTACCTCGGTCGAATCGGCCAGACCCGGCTCAGCGAGCAGAGCGCCGAGGAGGTCATGGGGTTGATGGAGGCCACCAACGACCTCGAATCGATCGGCGACATCATCGAGAAGAACCTCATCGCCGCGGGCCGGACCCGGCTCGAGAGCAACGTCCCGATCAGCCCGGGGACGATGGCCGCCCTCGTCGAGTTCCACTCCATGGTCGAGCACGCCCT
>DATHYU010000353.1:0-2160 GCA_035458965.1 Acidimicrobiia bacterium
GACGTGAACGACCGGGCCCTGCGCGAGGTCGTCGTCGGACTCGGGCGCCGGGTCGACGGCGTGCCCCGCCAGACGAAGTTCGACATCACCGCCGCCAGCGAGGTCATGGCCATCCTGGCCCTCGCCCGGGACCTGGGGGACCTGCGGGAGCGCCTCGGCCGCACCGTCGTCGCCTACGACCGGCACGACCACCCGGTCACGGCCGAGCAGGTCGGTGGCGCCGGTGCCATGGCGGTGCTGCTGCGCGACGCCCTCGACCCGAATCTGCTGCAGACGCTGGAGGGCACGCCGGCCATCATCCACGCCGGCCCCTTCGCCAACATCGCCCACGGCAACGCGTCGCTCGTCGCCGACCTCGTCGGCTCCCGCGGCGGTGACTACCTGATCACCGAGGCCGGCTTCGGGTCCGACATCGGTGCGGAGAAGTTCTTCAACATCAAGTGCCGGGCCTCGGGCATGTCCCCCGACGCCGCGGTGGTCGTCACGACCGTACGAGCGCTCAAGGCGCACGCCGGCGGCCACTGGATCCGGTCGGGACGGCCACTGCCCGACTCGCTGCTCGAGGAACGGCCCGAAGAGGTGGAGGCCGGAGCCGCGAATCTGCGGGCGCACATCGAGATCGTCCGTCGCCACGGCGTCACCCCCGTCGTGGCCATCAACCACTTCCCCACCGACCACGCCTCCGAGCACGAAGCGATCGCGGCCATCTGCGACGACCTCGGAGTCCGCCACGCCGTCGCCGCTCCCTACACCGACGGCGGCGCCGGGTGCGTCGACCTCGCCCGGGCGGTCGAGGCCGCCTGCGACGAGGGGTCGTCGTTCGAGATGCTGTATCCCGACGACCTGCCGCTCCGCGACAAGATCGAGCGCATCGCCACCGAGATCTACGGAGCCGCCGAGGTCTCCTACGACCTCGCCGCCGAGCGGGCCCTCGACCGGTACGAGGAGTATGGGTGGGGGACGTTCCCGATCTGCATGGCGAAGACCCAGATGTCGATCAGCCACGACCCCTCCCTGCTCGGCGCCCCGAAGGGCTTCACCCTGCCGATCCGGGAAGTGCGGGCTTCGGTCGGAGCCGGGTTCGTGCTGCCGCTGGCGGGCGACATCCGCACGATGCCCGGCCTGGGCGCCCATCCCGCCGCCCACGACATCGACATCGATGCCGACGGCAACGTGGTGGGCCTCTTCTAGGCGGACGTCAGGACACGAGCGCGGCGATCGCCACGATCACGCCCGCGACGGCGGCTGCCGCGATGACCCAGAGAGCGACCTCGATCCGGCGAAGGCGGCCCGGTTCGGACGCCCCGACCGGAACCGGTGTCTCGGGCGCCAGGTCGATCGGCTCGCCCTGGCTCTCGTGGCCCATGAGCACCGTCACGGGACCGTCGATCGCGGTCGCCTCGACCCGGACCCCCTCCACGAAGGACCCGTTCGTGCTGCCCTCGTCGCGGTACTCCCACGACCCGTCGACGAAGGCGATCCGGCCATGACGGCGCGACACCCCGGGATGGACGATCGTGAGCGTCGCGGCGGGATCCGAGCCGATGGTGATGACATCGCCCGGGGCCGCATCGATCTCGGTGCCCCGATGGCGAACCCGCAGTCGCATGGGATCGAGCGTAGCCAGACCGGCCCTCGTCCTGTACGGTATTGAACCCGCCCGGAGGGCGCGATGACGACCGAGACGAGAACCCGCACCCGCACCGTGCTCGTCGTCGGCGCGTCCGGCGAGGGCTCCCCCACCGACGTCGTCGACGCCGTGGTGCGTCCCACCGTCGCCCGCTTCGGCGGGCGCGTCGAAGGGGCCTACGAGGACCGCATCGTCGCCTCCTTCCCCGACGGCGCCTCGGCCATCACGGCTGCTTCCGACCTCGAGGCGAGCGCCGCGTGGGCCGTCCCCGGCGCTGCCCTCGACGCGGTGGTCGTCGCCGACCGGTCGGACACCCTCCCCTCGGCGGGTGCGGTCATCACGGGAGCGAGGGCGCTGAAGCTGACGGGAGCGGCCATCCCACTCGGTGGCGCGGGTGTCGGAGCGATCGTGCTCTGGCAACCCTCGGACGCGCCGCCCCTCGTAGAGACGACACCGGCCGCGACGGACCCGGCCCCCGAGCCGGCGGTCGAGACGGCAGACCACGACGACCACGGGCACGACGATCACGG
>DATHYU010000354.1:0-4497 GCA_035458965.1 Acidimicrobiia bacterium
GGGCTCGTCGCCGGGATCGCAGGCGAGGATCCGGGGATCGGGGGGTGGGTGGAGGATTTCTGCGGCTGGCTCGCCTCGGATCGACCGGCCGTGCACCGATACGTCGTGCTCGCCGACTGCAGTCCGGTGTACACGGGCTGGGCGGCCGACGCCTTCGTGCGCCTCGCGCCGGTGTTCGCCGACGCCTAGAGATGCGTGTGGCCCAGGACGAAGCCGATCTCCTTGCCCCAGGACCGAACGGCGTGCCAGTCGCGATGATCGGCAGAGGTCTGGTGGACGGCGCGCATGATCATGCGCTCGGGGAACTCGAGGCGCTCCATGTCGAGCCTCCCGCTGAAGACCTCGTGGCCCTCCGGCAGGAGGAGGTCGTGGAGGTAGTCGAGCTCCCGTGGCTGGCGCCGGTGCTCGTCGGTGACCGGGCCCAGGGGACCGCTGCTGAACAGCCACACCGGCAGTGGCGCCATCGCCTGGGCGTGGCGGCGCACGAACCGCAGCGCCGTCTCCATCCACGAGCCGGCGTACACGGCGCTGCCGAGCACCACGGCTCCGTAGCCGTTGAGGCCGGTGACGGTGTCGACGTTGCGCACGTCGGCCCGGAACCCGTCGTCCCACAGCGCCGATCCGACCGTGGCGGCGATCTCCTCCGTCGAGCCGTGCTTGGACGCGAACGCCACGAGCACCCGCATCGAACGTCCTCTCAGCCGTACCGGGTTCTCCTACCGCACAATGGGCATGGTCGGCCAGGGCCGGACGACTCTGTGGCAGATACGCTGCCGGCGTGCCCCCCGTGAACGCCGTCCTCGTCGGTGCCGGATCGCGAGGCCGCCAGACGTACGGCGACTGGGCCCTGCGACATCCCCGACGGCTCCGATTCGTGGCCGTCGTCGAACCGGATGCCTCCCGACGGGACCGCTTCGGTGACCTCCACGGCATCCCGCCGGGACGCCGCTTCGGCCGGTTGCCCGACGATGCCGGCGACGCCGACGCCTGGGTGATCGCCGGCCCCGATCGGACCCACGCCGAAGCGGCGCTCACCGCCATCGGGTCGGGGGCGGCCGTCCTGCTCGAGAAGCCGATGGCCGCCACCGCACGCGACTGCGTCGAGGTCGTCGGGGCGGCAGCGGACCACGACGTGCTGTTGCGGGTCTCGCTCGTGCTGCGGTGGACGCCGTTCTTCCAGACCGTGCGCGACATCGTCGGTTCCGGCGACCTCGGCGAGGTGCTGGACGTGGCCCACAGGGAGAACGTCGTCGCCTGGCACATGGCCCACAGTTTCGTTCGCGGCAACTGGGCGAACGCCGAGACGTCGACGCCGATGGCGGTCCAGAAGACCTGCCACGATTTCGACATCGTCTCCTGGGTCACCGGACGGTCGTACGACCGCCTGTCGTCGTTCGGATCTCTGACCCACTTCCGTCCGGACCAGGCCCCGCCCGGAGCGACGTCGCGCTGCACCGATGGCTGCACCGTCGAGGACTGCCCGTTCGATGCCCGCCGGCTGTACCTCGACGAGAGGCTCCGGGGCTGGCCGGTCGACGTGATCACGGAGGACCTCGGACGGGAGGCTCGCCTCGCCGCCCTGCGTGAGGGCCCGTACGGCCGATGCGTCTACGCCGCCGGGTCCGATGTGGTCGATCATCAGAGCACCGTCGCAGAGATGCAGGGAGGCACCACCGTGACCCTCTCCATGCACGGGCATGCCCCGCGCGAGGAACGGACCATGCGCTACGAGGGCACGCGCGCCACGCTGCGGGGGGTGTTCGGGCGTGACCAGCGCATCGAGGTGATCGACCACGTCCGGGGGCGCACGGTCGACGTGCCCGTGCCTCCCGCCCGCGGCGGCCACGGCGGCGGTGACGAGGGTCTCATCGCCTCCTTCGTCGACGCCGTCGTGTCGGGAGCGGGCTCAACCGAGAGCACGGGTGACGATGTCCTCGAGGGCCACCTCGCCGCCTTCGCCGCCGAAGCGGCGCGTCGCTCAGGAACCGTGGTGGAGATGGAGGCGTTCCGCATGGGGGTGGACGGAACCTCGCAGCAGGTTCCCGGGTCGTAGAGAACGAACGAGGAGGGGCATGGGCAGCAGGATCGCGGGCACCGGCATCGCCGTGCCCGACACGGTCGTTACCAACGCCGACCTCGAACGGCTGATGGACACGACGGACGAGTGGATCGTGTCACGCACGGGCGTGCGTGAACGGCGCCTGGCCGCGCCCGGGACCGGCACGGCCGATCTCGCCGCCCAGGCGGGGGAGCAGGCCCTGGCCGACGCCGGGCTCGTCCCCGACGACGTCGATCTCCTCGTCGTTGCGACGATGACCCCGGACTTCTATGCGCCGGGGAGCGCCCCCCTGGTCCAGGACCGGATGGGTCTCGGCCCGATCCCGTCGTTCGGCATCCGCCAGCAGTGCAGCGGCTTCGTGTACGGCCTCGACCTCGCCGACGCGTATCTGGCGGCCGGCCGCGCCGAGACGGCCCTCGTCATCGGCGCCGAGGTCCACGCCGGCATCCAGCCATGGTCCGAAGGCTTCCGGCGGGTGCAGTCCGGAGGCGAGGTCGCCGGCCCCGAGTACGACCGCAACACCAGGCACAGGAGTTGGTCCGTGCTCTTCGGCGACGGGGCGGGCGCCTTCGTGCTGAGCCACCACGACACCGCAGGCGAGGGGATCCTCGGATCCCGGTTACGCACCGATGGATCCCTGTTCGAGTTGATCCACGTGCCGGCGCTCGGATCGGCCGATCAGCCCTTCGTCGACCCCGCAGCGGTCGCCCGCGACGAGCACATGCCGGTGATGCAGGGGCCCATGCTGTACCGCCAGGCCGTTCGCCGCATGCCGGAGGTGGTGCAGGAGCTGCTCGACGACCAGGGGATGGAGCTCGGCGACGTCGATCTCGTGGTGGCCCACCAGGCGAACGAGCGCATCGTCGACGGAGCTCGCAAGCTCCTCGGCCTCGCCGAGGATGCCATGCCGATGAACCTCGACCGCTACGGCAACACCACCGCCGGGACCCTGCCGATCCTCTATCACGAGCTGCGTCAGGCGGGTCGGATCGACCGGGGAGACCTCGTGTGCTTCGTCGCCTTCGGCGCAGGCGCCCATTGGGGGGCGACCCTCTACCGGGAGCCTGCCGATGCGTAGGGCGATCCTCGCCGCGTTCCTCCTGATGGCGCCCCTTCTGCCGGCGTCTGCGGCCCAGGCCGCACCCGTGATCACCGGCGCGCCCACCGTCGGGCTCGTCATCGACTGGGAGATGCCCGAGCGCTTCGGCATCGACGAGGACGGCGACGGCCTCGTCGACCTCCCCAACACCGTGGAGTACGTCCATGGGCGCATGCCGGGAAGCTGTCCCTCCGGGTGCCGCCAGGCGCTGTTCCCGATACGCCTGCTCGCCCAGGGTGTCGTGACCGCCCCGACGTCGGACGGGTCCCGCATCGGGCTCCCGATCGCTTCCTACGAGTGGCGGATCCGCGGTCAGGGGCTCGATCTGCACCGGTGGTCGAGCCGGCCGGAGCTGGCGCTCGTCCTCCCCGAGGGCGAGTACTCGGTTGCGCTGACCCTGCGGGCGAAGGCCCCCTTCGGCACCGTGACGCTTCGGACCTTCGGCACCGCGGTCGTCGACGACATCCTGGTGGTGGCGCTCGGCGACTCGTACGCGTCCGGTGACGGCAACCCCGAGGTCCCCGACGCCGGGGCCGGTGAGCTGTGGGCCGAGGGAGGAGTCGACGCCGCCTCGGACGCCGACCACGCCGACGCCCGTCGGTCGACGGTGGCCTGGCCGTCGCGCGTCGCCATGGCACTCGAACGCACCGATCGGAGGACGAGTGTCACCTTCGTGTCGCTCGCGACGTCGGGTGCGACCATCGACGGGGGCGTCGCCGGGCCCGATTCGGGGCGGCCCCCACAGGTGCGCCAGGCCGGCACCCTCGTCGGCGCCCGCCGGGTGGATCTCGTGCTCCTCTCCATCGGCGGCAACGACGTCGGGTTCTCGGAGGTGGTGCGAGCCCTCGTCGACGCGGATCCGCTTCTCGACCCCGTGTGCTACGACCTCGACGTCGAGCACGCCTTCGCGTCGGCCGTCGACGGCGACTGGACCCGAGACACGACGGCGAGGTACCGCGCGCCGTTCTCCCTCGAATGCCGCGCCACGACCCGCAACGGCAAGCAGCTGCCCGGCCTGGCCGGCCTTGGTGCCGCCTTCGACCGCCTCGCCTCGGCCCTGACGGGCCTCGATGCCTCCCGGGTCGTCATCACCGAGTACCCGGACCCCTCCGGCGGAGGCACGTGCTCGGAGATCGTGGGCGATGCGGTGCCGTGGCCTCGACTGCACGAGATCGACCGCCCGGAACAGGCCGCGGGGATCGCGGGAGTGCTCGAGCCCCTCAATCGGACGATCGCCGATGCAGCCCGTCGCCACGATTGGACCCTCGTGAGCGGTATCGCGGCCGCCTTCGCGGATGGTCACGCCTATTGCGCCTCCTGGCCCGACTACGGGTACCCG
>DATHYU010000355.1:0-7749 GCA_035458965.1 Acidimicrobiia bacterium
CGTTTCCGGATCGTGCTCGGTGGGGATCGGGCTCTTTTGGGGCGGGCCGACGTGGCTCCTGGTGGTGATCGGACTGGTGTGGGGCCTCACCGTGGTCGCGGACTCTCCACAGTTCTCGGCCATCGTCACCGAGGTGGGGGATCAGGCGTACGTGGGAACGGCGCTCACCATGCAGGTCGCGGTCGGTTTCACGATCACGGTCGTGACGATCTGGTTGATCCCCCTGCTCGAAGCGGCGGTCACCTGGCGGTGGGCGTTCGCGGTGCTGGCGGTGGGTCCGGCGGTCGGGATCCTGGCCATGCAGCGTCTCCGATCGCTTCCCGAGGCCGCCGCGATCGCCGGCGGACGGGGTTGAGCGCGGCGATCATCCGTCACCGTGCCTGCGTCGGATGGCTCCTTTCCTGCTCGGCTGCGACCCGCTACAATCCCGCCCGAATCGAGCCGCCCGCAGACGCGGCGGGCAGAGCTCGACCGCCCGAGCGGTCGAGTCTGGTCACTTTGCGGTTGATTCGGGTCGCGACCTATACTTTGCGGCCGTGACTCAGTTCGCCTAGCCCCTCCTACAACGGGCTGGGATCCGGCTGGACCGAAGCCGGATCACGGTGCCCAGGAGGGGATCAGGACGGGGTCGGCGAGACGGTCGAGAGACCGCTGCGCCGACCTCTCGTGTGTCAAGAATCCGTTCCCAGCCGGGGGCGGACGTGTGCCGAAAGAGGACGATGCCCACCATCCAGCAACTGGTCCGTGAGGGCCGGCAGCCCAAGCCGAAGAAGGAGAAGACGCCCGGTCTCGCCGGTGCGCCGCAGCGCCGCGGGGTGTGCACGAGGGTGTACACCGTGACCCCGAAGAAGCCGAACTCGGCCCTTCGGAAGGTCTGTCGCGTGCGACTCTCCTCGGGCGTCGAGGTCACCGCCTACATCCCGGGTGAGGGTCACAACCTCCAGGAACACTCGATCGTCCTCGTCCGCGGAGGTCGTGTGAAGGACCTCCCCGGCATCCGCTACAAGGTCATCCGCGGCACGCTCGATGCGGCCGGCGTCGACGACCGCCGCCAGGCCCGTTCCCGCTACGGGTCGAAGAAGGGTTAGCCCATGCGCCGCGCACCCGCCGAAGTACGCACCGTCGAGCCCGATCCGGTCTACCGGAGCATCCTGGTCTCCCAGGTCGTGAACAAGATCCTCTGGAAGGGCAAGAAGGACCGCGCCCGCGACATCGTCTACAGCGCCCTCGACATCGTCGAGCGGCGGACCGGCACCGACCCGATCCCGGTGCTCAAGAAGGCGATCGACAACATCCGCCCCCAGGTCGAGGTCCGCTCGCGGCGTGTCGGCGGTTCCTCGTACCAGGTTCCCGTCGAGGTTCGTCCTCGCCGTTCCCAGACCCTCGCCGTTCGTTGGCTCGTCGACTTCGCCCGCCGCCGCCGGGAGAACTCGATGGCCGACCGCCTCGCCAATGAGATCCTCGATGCCTCGAACCGCGCCGGCTCGGCCGTGAAGCGGCGCGAGGACGTCCACAAGATGGCGGAGTCCAACAAGGCCTTCGCCCACTACCGCTGGTAACCAGGAAGTCGCAGACCACAATTCGCACCATGGCCTCCAACGACGCCCTCAACCACCTCCGCCAGATCCCGCTGAGCCGCACCCGGAACATCGGCATCATGGCGCATATCGACGCGGGCAAGACCACGACGACGGAGCGCATCCTCTTCTACACGGGCCGCACCTACAAGATGGGCGAGGTCCACGAGGGCGCCGCCGTCATGGACTGGATGGAGCAGGAGCAGGAGCGAGGGATCACGATCACCTCGGCGGCGACGACCACCATGTGGCGCGACTGCCAGATCAACATCATCGACACGCCCGGCCACGTCGACTTCACCGTCGAGGTCGAGCGGGCCCTCAGGGTGCTCGACGGCGCCATCGCCGTGTTCGATGCCGTGGCGGGCGTGGAGCCCCAGTCCGAGACGGTCTGGCGCCAGGCCGACCGGTACAAGGTCCCCCGGGTCTGCTTCATCAACAAGATGGATCGCGTCGGCGCCGACTTCTTCGCCGCCATCGACTCGATCAAGGAGCGCCTCGGTGCCACGCCGGTGCCGCTCCAGATCCCGATCGGCGCCGAGTCGGACTTCATCGGGGTCGTCGATCTCGTCGAGATGAAGGCGCACACCTGGCCGACCGACACCGGAGAGGTCTGGGAGACGGGCGATGTTCCCGCCGAGCTCGTGGACCAGGCCGAGGAGTGGCGGATGCACCTCCTCGAGGCCGTCGCCGAGATCGACGAGAAACTGATGGAGAAGTACCTCGACGACGTCGAGATCTCCCCGTTCGAGATCCGCTCGGCGATCCGGCAGGCCACGATCGAGCGGCTCTTCGTGCCGGTGCTCCTCGGCTCCGCCTTCAAGAACAAGGGTGTCCAGCCGGTCCTCGACGCCGTCGTCGAGTACCTGCCGAGCCCGGTGGATCTCCCTCCGATCACCGGCTTCAAGCCCGGTGACGAGGAGACGGTGCTCGAGCGGGAGGCGGACGACCACGAGCCCTTCGCGGCGCTCGCGTTCAAGATCATGACCGACCCGTACGTCGGCAAGCTGACCTACGTGCGCGTCTACTCGGGCCACGTCTCCAAGGGCGACAGCGTCCTCAACGTGTCGACCGGCAAGAAGGAGCGCATCGGACGCGTCCTCAAGATGCATGCCAATCACCGAGAGGACGTCGAAGACGTGTTCGCGGGCGACATCGTGGCCGTCGTCGGTCTCAAGAACACCACGACCGGTGACTCGCTCGCCGACCTCCGCGCCCCGGTCCAGCTCGAGTCGATGTCGTTCCCCGCCCCCGTGATCTCGGTCGCCATCGAGCCGAAGACGAAGGGCGACCAGGACAAGCTGGGTGAGGCGCTCGCCCGGCTCGCCGAGGAGGATCCGACGTTCCTCGTGCGCTCGGACGAGGAGACCGGTCAGACGATCATCTCCGGGATGGGCGAGCTCCACCTCGAGGTGCTCGTCGATCGCCTCCAGCGTGAGTTCAAGGTCGACGCGAACGTGGGCCGGCCCCAGGTCGCCTACCGCGAGACCATCAAGAAGGCCGTCGACAACGTCGAGGGCAAGCACGTCAAGCAGAGCGGCGGCCGCGGCCAGTACGGCCACGTCGTCATCAACCTCGAGCCGACGGGCCCCGGCGGCGGGTACGAGTTCGTCGACCGCACCCGCGGCGGCGTCGTGCCCCGGGAGTACATCCCCTCCGTCGACGCCGGCATCGAGGCCGCCCTCGACTCGGGCGTGATGGCGGGGTATCCGCTCGTCGACGTCCGCGCCATCCTCATCGATGGATCGTCGCACGCCGTCGACTCGTCGGAGATGGCATTCAAGATTGCCGGGTCGATCGCTCTCCAGGCGGCTGCCCGCAAGGCCGGAGTACAGCTCCTCGAGCCGGTCATGGCCGTCGAGGTGGTGACGCCCGAGGACTTCATGGGCGACGTCATCGGCGACCTGACCGCTCGTCGAGGCCGGATCGAGGAGATGGGCCAGCGCGGCATCGCTCGCGTGGTCAAGGCCCAGGTGCCGCTGTCGGAGATGTTCGGGTATGCGACCGACCTGCGTTCGAAGACGCAGGGCCGGGCCGCCTACACGATGCAGTTCGACTCGTATCAGCCAGTCCCGGAAAGCATCGCCCAGGAAATCGTGGCGAAGGTCCGTGGGGAGTAGAGGAAGGAAACGCCATGGCGAAGGCGAAGTTTGAGCGTTCGAAGCCGCATGTGAATGTTGGGACGATGGGTCATATTGACCATGGGAAGACGACGTTGACGGCGGCGATCACGAAGGTGTTGGCTGAGTCGAATCCGAATGTGGCGTTTACGGCGTTTGATCAGATCGATAAGGCGCCGGAGGAGCGTGAGCGGGGGATCACGATCGCGATTGCCCATGTGGAGTATGAGACGGATAACCGTCATTACGCGCATGTGGATATGCCGGGGCATGCGGATTATGTGAAGAACATGATTACGGGTGCGGCGCAGGTTGATGGGGCGATTTTGGTGGTGTCGGCGGCTGATGGTCCGATGCCGCAGACGCGGGAGCATGTGTTGTTGGCGCGTCAGGTGGGTGTGCCGGCGATTGTGGTGTTCTTGAACAAGGTCGACATGGTCGATGATGAGGAGCTGTTGGATCTGGTGGAGCTCGAGGTCCGTGATTTGTTGACGGAGTATGAGTTCCCGGGTGATGACGTTCCGGTGGTTCGTGGTTCGGCGTTGCATGCCCTTGAGGGGGATGCGGATGCGTCGGCTCAGATCATGGAGTTGATGGATGCCGTCGATTCGTATGTGGAGGAGCCGGAGCGGGATGTTGATAAGCCGTTCTTGATGCCGATCGAGGATGTGTTCTCGATCACGGGTCGGGGGACGGTGGTGACTGGCCGGGTTGAGCAGGGTGTGATGCCGGTTGGTGACACGGTGGAGATCGTTGGGATCCGGGATACGCAGAAGTCGACGGTGACCGGGGTGGAGATGTTCCGGAAGCTGTTGGATGAGGCGCGTGCGGGTGACAACGTCGGTCTCCTGTTGCGGGGGATCGGGAAGGATGATGTGGAGCGGGGCCAGGTGATTTGTGTGCCTGGGTCGATTACTCCGCATACGGAGTTCGATGCGCAGGTGTATGTGTTGACGAAGGAAGAGGGTGGGCGTCATAACCCGTTCTTTTCTGGGTATCGGCCGCAGTTCTATTTCCGGACGACGGATGTGACGGGTTCGATCACGTTGCCGGGTGGGACGGAGATGGTGATGCCTGGTGACAACACGGAGATGCGGGTGGAGTTGATTCATCCGATTGCGATGGACGAGGGGCTTCGGTTCGCGATTCGTGAGGGTGGCCGCACGGTGGGTGCGGGCCGCGTCATCAAGATCCACAAGTAACCGGACCGGCTTGGCCGGTCCTCGGGGATCGACGGCCGCCGGGCTCCGGCGGCCGACCCCTGCAAGGAGAGAGACACGAGATGGCTTCCGACAAGCGACCGCCGATCACGCTCGCCTGTGAGACGTGCAAGCGGCGCAACTACGTCACGACGAAGAACCGCACGAACACGCGTGAGCGCATCGAGCTGAAGAAATTCTGCAAGTGGTGCCGCACGCACACGGCGCATCGCGAGACCCGCTGATCCGGTGAGCGGGTCGCTCGAGGACGTCGTCGGTCGTCGGTACGGCCCGGTCACGTCCGCGGCCTCCCGCGGAGCCGTTGCCGGCTTCGTCGACGCGACCGGTGACGATCCCGCCAGGTGGGTCGCGTCGGTCCCGCCGACGTACGCTTCGGCGGCCCTGTTCCAGGTCGCACCCCTCTTCCTCGCCGATCCGGAGGTCGCGCCGTTCACGCGATCGTTGATCCACAGCGAGCAGCGCTTCGCCTGGCATGCGAGCGTTCCCCACGGCGCCGAGCTCTCCGTCGTGGGGGAGGTGGCCGCCGTCCGCTCTCGCGGCGCCCTCAACCTCGTGACGTTCGAGCTCGCCGTCGACGCCGGTGGCGAACGGTGGCTCGACGGCACCGCGGTGTTCCTCATGTCGGATGAGGCCGCGTCGTCGGCCGAGGACGATCCGGAGCCCCCCCATGACGCCCGGGCCGAGAACGATCGGCCCGCCGCCATCGCCCTCCCCGACCCGGGCACCGCGATGCCGTCCATGCGGCGGTCGGCGAGCCGGGCCGATCTCGTGCGATATGCCGGGGCGAGCGGTGACTGGAATCCCATCCACTGGGACCACGAGGCGGCGCGCGCCGCCGGCCTTTCCGGTGTGGTCGTCCACGGGCTCCTGATGGCCTCGTGGATCGCCCAGTCGGCGGTCCGGGTCGCGGCCGGTGAGCCCCCTCTGCAATCCCTGCGCCTGCGCTTTCGCCGTCCGCTGCGACCTGCCGTTGGCGCCGAGGTGACCGGGTCGGTCACCTCCACCGACGCCGAAGGCGCCGATCTCGCGCTCACCGTCGTCGCCGAAGGCGACACGCTCGTCTCCGCCTCCGCCCGAGTAACCCCGTGACCCTCGGCGAGGTCGAATGGGACGAGCCGAGTCTCGTCGACGCCGCTCGTCGCGGCGACCGTCGGGCCTTCGAACTGCTCGTCAGGAGGCATCAGGACGCCGTGTATTCGCTCGCCGTACGACTCGTCGGGCCCGATCTCGCCCCGGACGTGGCGCAGGAGGCCTTCGTGCGCGCCTGGCGCGGCCTCGCCCGGTTCCGCGGGGATGCCCGGTTCTCGACCTGGCTGCACCGGATCACCGTCAACACGGCGTGGACCCATCGACGCCGATCGGCCCGGCATCAGGCGCAGCCGATCGAGGACGTCTACGCCGACTCGCGGCCCGGGCCCGCCGCCGCCGCCGAGGCCGTCGAGCTCCGGCGCAACCTCCGGCTCGCCATCGGCATGCTCTCGGAGGCCAACCGCATCGTGCTGGTCCTCCGCGACGTGGAGGGTTGGTCGACGGGCGAGGTCGCAGAGCATCTCGGGCTCACGAAGACGACCGTCAAGGTCCGCCTGCATCGGGCGCGTGCAAGGGTCAGGGAGCTGCTCGAGGAGGCGCCGTGGGAGCGATGACCCACGCCGTCGTCGCCGCGCTGCCGGCGGAGCTCGGCGGTGTCCTCGACGCCCATCGTCGCACCTGCCTCCAGTGTCAGGTCGACGAGTCCCGCCGGCGCACGCTCGCCCGCGAGCTCGCCGAGGCGGTGGATCGTGCGCTGTCGGCGCCGTCGTGGTTCGTGGAGGCCGTGATGGCCGACCTCGAGCACACCGAGCGCTCCCGGCGGACGGCGGCACTGGTGTCGGGCCTCGTCGCCGGGGCCGCCGCGGTGACCGCGGCGGTGCTCGCCATCCTCGCCCGGCGGCGCACCCGTCCCGTATGACCGTCGACTACCTGCAGGTGATCCGGGAGGAGTCGGGTCGATTCGCCGAGGCCGCCTCCGCTGCATCCCCCGACGACCGCGTGCCCTCCTGCCCGGACTGGTCGGTCGCCGATCTCGTGTGGCATCTCGCCGAGGTCCAGTACTTCTGGGCATCGATCCTCGAGAGCCTGCTCGACGATCCCTCGGGCGTGCTCGACCTGGAGCGGCCCGGCACCGACCACCTCACCGCTGTGTTCCGCGAGCAGCACGACCGCCTCGTGGCCGCATTGGAGATGCGGGGAGACGACGAGCCCTGCTGGTCATGGGCGAGTGACCGGTCCGTCGGCTTCGTGCGGCGCCGTCAGGCCCACGAGGCGGCGATCCACCGGGTCGATGCCGAGCTGGCCGCCGGCCTGCCCGTCACCCCCCTCGACCCGGCGCTGGCCGAGGACGGCATCCAGGAGCTGTTCGACCACATGGTCGGCGGCGCTCCGCCTGACTGGGCCACCGTCACCCCGGAGGGGACGTTCGTGGTGCTCGAGTCGGACTCGGGGAGGGTCTGGGCCGGCGAGTTCGCGCGGTTCGTGGGCACCTCCCCGCGGTCGGGGAAGGCCTACGACATGGACGACGTCCAGCTGCGAACCGGATACCCGCCGGGCACCACGGTGATCCGAGGATCGGCAGACGTCCTCGATCGATGGCTGTGGGGTCGGGCCGATCTCGGGGAGCTCACGGTCGGGGGAGATCCCGCGGTCGCCCGGCGGCTGCGCGCGTGCATGGCCGACTCGACCCGGTAGCTCCGCCCGGCGCTTTGCCGAGAAGATCCCGGACCGCGGTATGATGCCGTCGCCCGCGTTGTGCTGTCGCGCGCGCGGTCTCTACCGCCGAGGGGCGTAGCTCAATTT
>DATHYU010000356.1:0-6919 GCA_035458965.1 Acidimicrobiia bacterium
TGACCTTGGGAGGGAACACGTCGTGCCGCTCGCGCGGCCCGGCGAGGGACTCGCCGCCCTTCACCGAGGACTGGACCTCGCGGACCGCGTCGGCGACCAGCGCGTTCCCCGCCGTCATCGCCACGATGTCGAGTGCCTGAAGCACCGGCACGCCGGTTCGGCTCAGCACCGAGAAGGTCCGGGCGAAACGACTGACCGCGACCTTCTGCACGAGGCCGCCGAAGACCGGAAGCTTCAGCTTGAACGAGTCCCACGCCTTGGCGCCTTCTGGGGTGGCCTTCCACTTCTTGAGGAAGTAGAAGCCGCCGAACGTCCCGAGGAGCCCGACCCACCAGAACGTCGTGAGCACGCCGGAGATGGTGATGAGGAGCTGCGTCGGCGCGGGCAGCGCGCCGCCCAGGTCCTCGTACATCCCCTGGAAGATCGGGACGACGAACAGGAGCATGCCCGCGACGATCGCCAGGATCAGGAAGAGGACGACGACCGGATACGCCATCGCCGACTTCACCTTTCCCCGGAGGCGGACGTTGGCCTCGAGGGTGTCGGCGAGTCGCGACAGGGTCTCGTCGAGGGCACCGCCGACCTCGCCGGCGCGGACCATCGACACGTAGAGGTGCCCGAAGACCTTGGGGTGCGCCTCCAGCGCCGTGGAGAGGTCGGTGCCGCGCTCGACGCGGCTCCGCACGTCGGAGATCACCTGACGGAGCGCGTCGTTGTCGGTCTGCATCTCGAGGATCGAGAGCACCCGGATCAGGGTGAGGCCCGAGTTGACCATCGTCGCCATCTGGCGGCTGAAGATCGAGATGTCCTTCGTCTTGACCTTGGACCGGGACAGCCCCGGGATCCTGATCTCCTTGCTGAAGGCGGAGGTCTTCTTCTCGTCGATCTTCAGCGGGATGAAGCCGCGCTCGCGCAGTGCCTGCGCCACGGCGGTGCTCGTCGATCCATCGATCTCACCGGCGTGGATCGCGCCCGAGCGGTCGCGGGCGCGGTACTCGAACGTAGACGATGCGGTGCTCATGAGCGCCTCCCCACGAGATTGGCGAATTCCTCCGGGTTCTGGGCCCGCTCCTGGGCGACGGCCACGTCGATCTTGCCGGTTCGCACGAGAACGGCGAGCGCCTGGTCCATCGTCTGCATGCCATGGCGACCGCCCGCCTGGATCGAGCTCCGGATCTGGTGGATCTTCCCCTCACGGATGAGGTTTCGGATCGCCGGGGTCGCGACCATGACCTCGAGGGCCGGAACCCGGCCGGCGCCGTCGACGGTCGGAACGAGCTGCTGCGTGATGACCCCCTGGAGGGTCTCCGCCAGCTGGACCCTGACCTGCTGCTGCTGGTGGGGCGGGAAGACGTCGATCATGCGGTCGACGGACTGCGGTGCGTTCTGGGTATGCAGCGTGGCGAACACGAGATGGCCCGTCTCGGCCGCCGTCAACGCCGTCGCCATGGTCTCGAGATCCCGCAGCTCGCCGACGAGGATCACGTCGGGGTCCTGCCGGAGCGCAGCCCTGAGCGCCATCGAGAACGACTCGGTGTCGGAGCCGACCTCGCGCTGGTTGACGATGGCGCGGTTGTGCCGGTGCAGGAACTCGATCGGGTCCTCGACGGTCATGATGTGGACCGGGCGAGTCCGATTGATGTGATCGATCATGGACGCCAGCGTCGTGGACTTCCCCGAGCCCGTGGCCCCGGTCACGAGGACCAGGCCCCGCGGCATGGCCGCGAGCTCCAAGGCCACCGGCGGCATGCCGAGATCCTCGGGGGTCTTGATCTCGTTCGGGATCGCCCGCAGAACCGCTCCGACGGACCCGCGCTGGAAGAACACGTTCACCCGGAAGCGCCCGCGTCCCGGAAGGGGATGCGAGACGTCCAGTTCACGATGCTCCTCGAGCTGCTCGCGATGACGGCTGGACAGGATCGCGTAGATCATCTGGCGCAACGGTCCCGGCATCAGCCGTGGATAGCCCTCCATCTCCTGGAGGTGCCCGTTGATCCGTCCCTGCGGCATCGATCCCGCGCTCAGGTGCAGGTCCGAGCCGCCGCGGTCCATGAGGTTCACGAGGAGCTCGTTGATGTGCATCTCGTCGTCCCCGTCGTCGGAGACCGCTGCGGTGCCGTTGACCGCCGAGTCCCTCACGAAGGCGGAGCCCGTCGCGGGCGCCGCACCGTCGGCTCCCGCATAGACGCGCTCGATGGCGTCCACAAGGGTTCGGCGCGGCGCCATCGCCGGGACGATCGACCCGCCGAGCGCTTTGCGGACCGACTCGACGTGGGCATCGTCGAGCGGGTCGGCGAGGGCGACCACGACGGCTCCGGACTCGTGGATTCGAAGGGGGAGCACGCCGAGGTTCCGGGCGGTGGCGGCATCGAGTCGCCCGACCGCCTCGTCCTCGACCTGGAGCTCGGCGGAGGGATCGACGTATTCGAGCGACAGCGACGCGGCGATGGTGCGCAGGACATCGGCCTGATGAACGAGGCCGCTCTCGACGATGAGACGGGCCAGGTGCACGCCTGACTCCTCCGAGCGGCCCGACAAACCCTCGAGGTCGTCAGGCGTCATGAGACGCTGATCGACGAGCATCTGGCCGAGCCGACGAGCCACCTTGGTCATCACACCACCACCCTCAGTACCTCTTCCAACGTCGTGAGGCCGAGCCTCACCTTGTCGATGCCGTCCTGTCGCAGGGTTCGCATCCCCTGCTCGACCGAAACCTGTTTGATCTCGTTCGAGGGGCGACGCTCGACTGCCATCCGTTCGATCTCTTCGGAGACGAGCAGGATCTCGTTGACCGAGACCCGCCCGCGATACCCGGTGTCGGCGCACGCCTTGCAGCCAACGGCCCGGTACACGGTGAGGGGCCCGTCGACATCGGGAAGCTCCATCTGGCGCACCATCTCCGGAGGTGCCTCGAAGGGCTCGCGGCACCGGTCGCACAGCTTCCTCGCCAGACGCTGGGCGAGGATCGAATCGATGGCGGAGGCGACGAGATACGGCTCGACGCCCATGTCGACGAGACGGCCGATACTCGACGCCGAGTCGTTCGTGTGGAGCGTGGTCAGGACGAGGTGGCCCGTGAGCGCCGCCTCGATGGCGATCCGCGCCGTCTCCCCGTCGCGCACCTCGCCCACGAGGATGATGTCGGGGTCGGCCCGCAGCATCGACTTGAGCACGGTTGCGAACTGCAGGCCCGCCTTCCGGTTGACCTGGACCTGGGTGATGCCGGAGAGTCGGTACTCGACCGGGTCCTCGACCGTGATGATGTTCACGTCCGGCCGGTTCAGGACGTTGAGGGTCGCGTAGAGCGTGGTCGTCTTCCCGGACCCCGTCGGGCCGGTCACGAGGATCGCCCCATACGGCTTGGCGTAGGACTTCTCGAACCGCTCGAGGGAGTGGGGCAGGTACCCGAGATCGGGGAGATCGAGGACCGCGTCCTCCTTGTCGAGGATGCGGATGACGACCTTCTCGCCGTAGATCGTCGGCAGCGTCGCGACGCGAAGGTCGATCGGACGACCGCTCACCCGGAGGCCGACGCGCCCGTCCTGGGGGACGCGCCGCTCGGCGATGTCGAGGTCGGCCATGATCTTGAGGCGGGAGACGACGGCACCGGAGACCGACCGCGGCGTCGTCATCACCTCGTGGAGCACGCCGTCGATGCGGAACCGCACCCGCAGATCGCGTTCCCCGGGCTCGATGTGCAGATCGGAGGCGCGCTCGTTCACGGCCCGGCTGATCAGCGTGTTGACCAGCTTGACGACCGGAGCCTCCTCGGTGGCGGCCTCGACGGAGCGGAGGTCGGTCGCCTCCTCCTCCTCCTCGAGGATGTCGGCGAGATCGGCGACGGACTCGTCGAAGCGCCCCAGCCGGGAGATGGCCTGGTCGATGTCGGAGCGCGTCGCCACCTTGGGGATCAGGGACATGCCGGTGACGGCTCGCACGTCGTCGACGACGAGCACGTTGCCGGGATCCGCCATCGCCACGACGAGGCGGTCGCCCTCGAACCGGATCGGCACGACGGCGTACCGTCGCGAGAGCGACTCGGGGATGAGCGCCGCCGCCGCCGGGTCGATCGTCTCCTCGGAGAGATTGACGAAGTCGATCCCGATCTGACGCGCGATCGCCCGCACGAGATCGTTCTCGGAGATGATTCCTTCATCGACGAGAACGCGGGTGAACGGCTCGCCCGTCTGCTCGTGGACCGTCTGGGCCCTCCGGAAGTCCTCCGGGGTGACGATTCCTTCCTCGAGCAGCAGGGTGCCGATGTGCTCGCCCTTGACTGCCACCAATGCTCCTTGCGCGGGGATGCTCCGGTTCTGGTGTCGGCACGGAGGGGGCACCGCTTGAGGAACGGGTGGGAGGCCGCAAGACCACGTGCGGCAGGTCGCCGTGCCGCCGCTGCCCTTCGATCCGGAGGCCGGTCTCGCGCAGCTCCGCGACGCGGATCACGAGGACGTCCGACGCGCACGATCGGGCATCGCGCGGACGACGCCGGCAGGCCCGGCTACCGGTGCGTCACGGCCTCGCGCATGGCCTCGATGGGCGCCTCGATTCCCGTCCACAGGGTGAAGGAGCGGGCGGCCTGGGCGACGAGCATGTCGAGGCCCTCGGCGACCGGCATGCCTTCTCGGCGGGCCCGAGCCACCGCCGGCGTCGGGTGCGGTCCGTAGGCCATCTCGAAGAGGCCCCCGGCTCGGTCGAGCACCTCGTCGGGCAGGCGCTCGCCGTGCATGCCGATCGGGGTGGCGTTGACCACGACGGCGCCGAGCACGCCCGCGCCCCAGGCGGCCTCCTCGGCGGTCACCTCCAACCGTTCGACAAGCGCTGCGCCGGCCCCGGGTCGCCGGGTCGCGATCACCAGGTCGCGCCCCTCGAGCGCGAGCAGGGCGGCGGCCGCCGCTCCCCCGCCCCCCAGCAGCAGCACCGGGGCCTCGTCGGAGAGCCCGGCGCGAGACCAGGCGTCCCGGATCCCTCCGACGTCCGTGGTGTGCCCGACCACCCGTCCGTCCTCCCGCACCAGCGTGTTGACCGAATCGGCCCTCCTCGCCTGGTCGTCCAGGCGGTCGGCGGCCGCGGCGGCCGTGGCCTTGTGCGGCATGGTGACGTTCGCGCCGTCCAGCGTGCCGTCACGGATCTCGTCGACGGCGGCGCGCACGCCCGCCGCGTCGACCCGCCGGGCGCGGTAGCGCCCTTCCAGCCCGCAGGCGGCGAGGGCCGCGGTGTGGATCGCAGGCGACAGCGAGTGCGCCACCGGATCCCCCAGGACGACCAGCCTCAGCATCGGTGCCCGCCCATCAGGGGATGATGCCGTCGGCGCGGGCCTGGTCGACGAACCCGAGGAACTCGTCGTAGTCGTTCGTGAACGAGTGCGTGCCCTCCTCCGAGGTCAGCACGTAGAAAAGGAAGTCGGTGTCCGCCCAGTCCGCGGCGGCGACCAGCGAGGCGAGGCGCACGCCGGAGATCGGCGTCGGAGGCAGGCCCGAGTACAGATACGTGTTGTAGGGCGAGTCGATCGCGAGGTCGTCGGCCGTCAGCACCTCCACGCCGCCGCCCACTGCGTACACGACCGTTGCGTCGATCTGGAGGAGCATGCCGTCCTCGAGGCGGTTCATGATGACGCTGGCCACGAGAGGCCGTTCCGCGTCGACGCGCACCTCGCGTTCGATGAGCGATGCGATGACCAACCCGTCGTAGGAGGTGTACCCGGCATCCTCGAGCCGGGTCCAGTCGATCCCAGCCACCCGGCGGTCGGTGGTCGTCGCCAGCACCTGGAGGATCTGGGCCGGGGTGTAGTCGCTCGTGACCTCGTAGGTGTCGGGGAAGAGCAGCCCCTCCCAGTCCGTCAGTGAGACGGCCTCGTCCTGCAGGAGATCGCTGGTCACGGAGCCGTCGAGGAGCGCCTCGGCGAACGCGTCCTCGTCGTACTCGGTCTGACGCGCCAGTGAGGCGAGCGTCTGGTCGACGCGCAGCCCCTCGATCACCGTGATCCTGAAGATGTCGGCCTGGGCCGGGCCCTCGACGAGGAGGGCGATCACCTCGTCGACCTCCATGCCCGTCTCCATCTCGTAGACGCCGGCCTGGAGCCGGTCGGTGGCCCGCTGTGCCCGGACGGCTCGCTCGAAGTCGGCGCTCGACGACACGACCCCGGCCTCCGCCAGGGCGGATCCGATCTCTCCGGCGGAGGCTCCGATCGGGATGTCGACCTGCACCGGGAGACCCGGCGCGACGAGGGTCTCATCCGATGGCGTGATCGCGTCGCTGACCGTGTCCGCGAGCTTGCGCACGCCCCAGTAGGCACCTCCGAACAGCACCACGATCATCGCGATGGTCCCGGCGACGCGCGCCACCGTTCCCCATCCGCCACCGTCGGGCTCGTAGTCGGCGTACCGGCCGAGATCGTCGCTCATCGCATCTCCTGCGCGTCGAGATAACTCTGCAGGAAGACCGCCGCCGCCAGCCGGTCTCTGACGTCCTTGCGCTTCTTCCGACGCACATCGGCCTCCAAGAGGATCCGCTCGGCCGTCGCCGTGCTGAATCGTTCGTCGTGCAGGACCACCTCGTGGCCGGTCGCCGCGCCGACCTCGCCGGCGAACGCCCGTGCCGCGATGGCAGACGGCCCTTCGGTTCCGTCGAGCGAGACCGGCAGACCCACGACGATCTCGTCGACGTCCAGATCATCGACCATCTCCCGGAGGCGATTGAGCAGCTCCGGGTCGTCGCGGTCGAGGGTCCCGTGGGGCTGGGCGGTCATGCGCAACGAGTCACTAACGGCGACACCCACCCGCCGGGTTCCGTGATCGAGCGCGAGCACACGGCCCACGTCAGACACCCCGCAGCGCTTCTCCGAAGACTCGCTTGGCCTCGTCGAGGGCGTCCGGGAGCTGGTCGCCCTTCGGACCGCCGGCCTGGGCGAGTTCGGGGT
>DATHYU010000357.1:0-3314 GCA_035458965.1 Acidimicrobiia bacterium
CCGACGATCCGCTCCGACCCCTGCACGGGGCTCCGGCCGGCCTCGACCGTCTCGAGATAGCGGTCGAGCCGCCGCACGTTCCGGGTCCGGACGCCCTCGCGGTGGCCGTGGGCGCCGAGACCCGCGGCGGCGTACTCCCCCTGGGCCCAGGTGAGGAGGTTGTACCGGCACGGATGACCCGGTCGGGCGACGTTCGAGGTCTCGTACCGCACGAATCCGGCAGTCGCCGCGAGCTCGTCGGCGGCCTCCCACATGTCCGCCTGGAGATCGGGGTCGGGGGCGGGCGCCCCGGCGCGCACGGCGCGCGACAACGGCGTGCCCAACTCGACGGTCAGCGCATACATCGACAGGTGGTCGATGCCGGGATCGAGGGCCCGTTCGACCGATGCGCACCACGAGTCGAGGGTCTCCCCCGGCGTCCCGAAGATGAGGTCGACGCTGATCGAGGCGAAGCCGGCGGTGCGCGCCTCGGTGATCGCCCGGGTCGAATCGGCCGGCGCGTGCATCCGCCCCAGGGCGGCGAGGACCGAAGGATCGAAGGACTGGGCGCCGAAGGAGACCCGGGTGAACCCGGCGCGCACGAGGCCCTCCGCCAGCTCGGGTGACCAGTCCTCGGGGTTCGCCTCCAGGGAGACCTCGACGTCGGTGGAGACGCCGAACCGCTCCCGGAGCGCGCCCAGCACCCTCCCGTGGAGATCGGCCGGAAGCCGCGTCGGCGTCCCCCCACCGACGAACACCGCATCGAGGGGCCGGGCGAAGGGCTCGAGCCCCCCGATCTCCGCGACGAGGGCGTCCACGTAGCGGCCCATGCGGTCCTCGGCGCCGGCAACGACGGCGAAGTCGCAGTACGGGCACACCCGTCGGCAGAACGGGATGTGGAGGTAGGCGCCGACGAGCCCCGCGGCGGCGTCGGCGAGGCCGGGGTCGTCCGGCCGCACCGGGGGCGCATCGGCGGGCACGTCGGCCACGTCAGTCGGCGTCGACCTGCAGGACGGAGATGAACGCCTCCTGGGGGACCTCCACGGAACCGATCATCTTCATCCGCCGCTTGCCCTCCTTCTGCCGCTCGAGGAGCTTGCGCTTGCGGGTGACGTCACCGCCGTAGCACTTGGCGATGACATCCTTCCGCTTCGCCTTGACCGTCTCGCGGGCGATGACCCGCGAGCCGATGGCGGCCTGGATCGGGACGTCGAACATCTGACGCGGGATGTGCTCGCGCAGCTTCTCGACGAGGCGGCGGCCGTACGTGTAGGCCTTGTCCTTGTGGACGATCGCCGAGAAGGCGTCCACCGGCTGGCCGTTGAGGAGCACGTCGACCCGCACGAGGTCGGACGACCGGTAGCCGTCGGGCTCGTAGTCGAGGGAGGCGTACCCCCGGGTCCGGGACTTCAGCTGGTCGAAGAAGCCGAAGACGATCTCGGCGAGGGGGATGCGGTAGACGAGTTCCACGCGCTCGGGCGACAGGTAGTTCATCGACCCCATCTCGCCGCGGTGCTCCTGGAGGAGCTCCATCACGGTGCCGACGTAGTCGGACGGCGTGATGATCATCACCCGCATGTAGGGCTCGAGGACGTCGAGGCGGCGCCCGGCATCGGGAAGATCCTGCGGGCTGTGGATCTCGAGCTCCTCGTCGCCCTGCAGGGTGACCCGGTACGCCACCGACGGCGACGTGGCGACGAGATCGAGGTCGTACTCTCGCTCGAGGCGCTCGCGGACGATCTCCATGTGGAGGAGGCCGAGGAACCCGCAGCGGAACCCGAACCCCAGGGCCCGCGAGCTCTCGGGCTCGTAGAGCAGGGCGGCGTCGTTCAGCCGCAGCTTCTCGAGGGCCTCCCGCAGGCGCTCGAAGTCGTCTCCCTCGGTCGGGAACAGCCCCGAGAAGACCATCGGCTTCGGCTCCCGATAGCCGGGCAGGGGCACGTCGGCGGCGTGATCCAGCCGGGTCACCGTGTCACCGACACGGATCCGATCGATCTCCTTGACCCCGGTGATCACGTAGCCGACCTCGCCGGGGCCGATCGAGGCCACGGGGACGGCCTTCGGGGTCAGCACGCCCACCTCGTCGGCGTCGAGCCGCTCGCCGGTGGCCATGAAGAGCAGCTTGTCCCGGGTCGTGATCCTCCCCTCGAACACCCGCACGTAGCAGACGACCCCGCGGTAGGTGTCGTAGTAGGAGTCGAACACCAGCGCCTGCGGCGGCGAATCCTCGCGACCATCGGGCGGCGGAAGGCGCTCGATGATCGCGTCGAGGAGCTCGTCGACGCCCAGGCCGGTCTTCGCCGACACCCGGAGCACCTCGTCGGGAGACCCGCCGATGATCGATGCGATCTCGTCGGCGACCCGGTCGGGATCGGCCGCCGGCAGGTCGACCTTGTTGATGACCGGGATGATCTCGAGGCCGCTCTCGATGGCCATGTAGAGGTTGGCCAGGGTCTGGGCCTCGACGCCCTGGGCGGCATCGACGAGGAGGATGGCGCCCTCGCACGCCGCCAACGATCGGGACACCTCGTAGCTGAAGTCGACGTGGCCGGGGGTGTCGATGAGGTTGAGCGTGTAGACACCGTCGGCCGCCCCGTGGAGGATCCGCACGGCCTGCGCCTTGATCGTGATGCCTCGCTCGCGTTCGAGGTCCATCGAGTCGAGCAGCTGGTCGCGCATGTCGCGCTCGGACACCGTGGCGGTCCGCTCGAGGAGCCGGTCCGCCAGCGTCGACTTCCCGTGGTCGATGTGGGCGATGATCGAGAAGTTACGGATGCGCGAAACGTCCGACACGGTGCAGTGGGAGGGGGCGGATCCGGGCCCCCGGGCCGGCTCGAAGGCAGGGCGGAGCGCCCACCGGAGCGGGCGTGCGGCATTGTACCGGCGCCCGGCCACTGCTACGATACCGCGTCGTTCCCCCCCTCTTCCGGAGAGCCGTTCACGCATGGCCAACATCAAGTCGCAGATCAAGCGCAACCGTCAGAACGAGATCGCCCACGAGCGGAACCAGTCGATCCGCTCGGAGATCAAGACCCGCTCGAAGGCGGCGCTCGCCGCCGCCGAGTCGGGCGACGCCGACGCCGCCCGCGAAGCGCTCCGCCTCGCCCAGCAGCGCGTCGACACCGCCGTCGCCAAGGGCGTGCTCCACAAGAAGACGGCCGCCCGCCGCAAATCGCGCCTCACCCAGCGGGTCGAATCCCTCCTCGGTTGAGGCCCTGCGATGAGTGAGCCCACCTGGCTGACTCCTGCGGCGTACCAGAAGCTGCAGGAGGAACACGACCGACTGACGTCCGACGGCCGCCGGCACATCGAAGAACGCATCGCCGAGGCGCGCT
>DATHYU010000358.1:0-3774 GCA_035458965.1 Acidimicrobiia bacterium
CGGCGTCGGCCGCTGCGCTCGTCCGGTCGCTCCTGCCGTCCGGCCACGGGCTCGACGACCTCGGCGAGCACCGCCTGAAGGACCTCGGCGAGCCCGAACGGCTCCACCAGCTCACGGGTCCCGGCCTGATCGCCGACTTCGGGCCGGTTCGCTCGCTGGAGCGGCGGCCCAACAACCTGCCCGTGCAGCTCACCTCCTTCGTGGGCCGCGAGCACGCGCTGGCCGAGGTGATCGAGCTCATCGGGGAGAACCGCATCGTCACGCTCACCGGCGTGGGCGGCGTCGGGAAGACCCGGCTCGCCATCCAGGCCGCTGCGGAGTCCATCGACGTCTTCCGTGACGGCGTCTGGCTCGTCGAGCTGGCCCCCCTGTCCGAGACGGGCTTCGTGCTGCCTGCCATCGCGGCGGCTGCAGGGATCACCGAGGAGCCGTCCCGGCCGCTCATCGAGACCGTGTCCCGGGAGCTCGCCGGCCGTGTGCTGCTCGTCATCGACAACTGCGAGCACCTCATCGACGAGGTCGCGAAGACGGTCGACGAGCTGCTCCGTGCGTGTCCCGATCTGCGGGTCGTCGCCACGTCGCGTGAGGGCCTCGCCGTCGGAGGGGAGCGGCTGTGGCGGTGCCCCTCCATGGACTCCCACGGCGACGCCGTCGACCTCTTCCTGGAGCGCGCCGAGCTGGTCGGCGGTGTCCACTTCGACGGTGACGCGTCCCGCCCCGCCATCGAGCGCATCTGCGAGCGCCTCGACGGGATCCCGCTCGCCATCGAGCTCGCCACGGCCCGCCTCAAGGTGTTCACCCCCGAGCAGCTCGCCGTGCGCCTCGACGACCGGTTCCGGCTGCTCACCGGCGGCGCCCGCACCGCCATGCCGCGCCAACGGACCCTGCAGGCGGCGATGGACTGGAGCCACGATCTCCTGCCGGACCACGAGCGGATCCTGCTGCGCCGTCTCGGCGTCTTCCACGGCGGGTTCACGATGGAGTCGGCCGAGCGGGTGTGCTCCGACGACGTGGTGTCCGAGTTCGAGGTGCTCGACCTGTTGATCCACCTCGTCGACGCCTCGCTCGTCGCCTTCGACTCCCACGGGCGGTCGCCCCGGTACCGGTTGCTCGAGACGGTCCGCCAGTACGCCATGGACCGCCTCTTCGAGGCGACCGAGGCGGACGCCTTCCGGCGCCGTCACGCCGAGGAGTTCGAAATGATTATGCGCGACGCCGAGGCCGGACTGCTGGGCCCCGACGCCGACGCGTGGGCCGACCGGTGCCGCAGCGAGGCCGACAACGTGCGGGCGGCACTCACCTGGGCCTTCGAGGCGGGCGAGCACGAGCTGGCGCTGCGCATCGCCGGCTCGTTCGGCCGGTACTGGTCGTATGCCGGGATGGTCGTCGAGGCGCGTGACCGGCTGTTGGTGATCGCACTGCGCGAGCACGAGGATTCGTCGGCGTTGGCGGAGGCCATCGGATGGCTGTCGCACTTCGTGCATCTCGAGGGGAAGACCGAGGAGGCAGCCGGGTACGCAGACCGGTCTCTCGAAATCGCCCGGCGGGTGGGAGAGCCCCACACCCTGTTGCGCTCGCTGATGGTGAAGGCGAACTCCCTCAATGCGCTGGGCGAGGCGGACGAGGCCCTGGACGCCTATGTCGAGATCGCCGATCGGGCCCGGGAGATCGGCGACGACTACCTGCAGATCGCCCTCTTCAACGTCGCGATGAGCGCGCCGGGCCGCGGGCGGCACGACGAGTCGCGGGCGGCGGCCGCAGAGATGGTCGAGCTCGCCGAGGCCTCGGGCCAGGACCTTGCGAAGGCGATGGCGCGCTCGATCGCGGCGGTCAGCGCCTTCTTCCGCGGCGACGTCGAGGACGCGCGGGTGCACGCCGAGATCGGTGAGCAGCACCTCGTCCCGGGGTTCCCGCAGCCGCTCGCAGGCATTTCGATGACGAAGGCGAACCTCGCGGCGTTGGTCGACGACGACCTGGTCGAAGCCGAAGCCCAGGTGCGCCGAAGCCTGGCGGCGACCGAGCAGCTCGGGGAGACCGACTTCACGATCCTCGCCCACCGGCTGCTCTCCGAGATCGCCCTCATGCGCGGCGAGATAGACACCGCTCTCGACCACTTCGAGATCTCGGTCGAGGTGCTGCTGGGCCGCACCGACCGGCCCGATGATGCGGCGTTCCTGGGCTCGACGCTGGCTGCGATCGCGGTCCGGCTCGACCAGCTCCCGCTGGCCATGACGGCGGTGGAGCTGGATCGGTTGAGGCGCCTCGAGCGCGACATCAGGCTCCCGGTCCCCTATGAGGAGATCACCGATCAGCGGTACGCGGAGATCGAAGAGGCTCTGGCGGTCGCCGATGCCGAGGCGGCCAAGGCCCGCGCCGCCGCGCTGGCCGGGCGTGAGGTGCTGACCCTCCTCGAGGAGCTCCGGGCTACGCGCTGAACGCCGCGAAGAGCCCGGCGTCGGTGGCCGGCACGCGGGCCTTGATCCGGGTCCCGTCGGCCTCGTGGGTCTCCGACAGGATCTCGCCGACCTGGTGGAGGGACGACACGAGGTCCCCGCGGTCGTAGGGGAGGAGCACGTCGAGGTCGACCGTGGGCGGTGTGAGCCTGGTGTCGAGGACTTCGAGGAGTCGGCCGATCCCATCACCGGACACGGCCGACACGGTGACGGCACCCGGGTTCAGGTTCTGGAGCCGTGTGACGGCGACCGGGTCGGCGACGTCGGCCTTGTTGAGCACGAGCAACTCCTCGACCTCATGGGAGTCGATCTCGTGCAGCGTGGCCCGCACCGCGTCGATCTGGGCGTCGGGATCGTCGGTCGACGCGTCGATCACGTGGAGGAGGAGGTCGGCCCCCACGGACTCCTCGAGCGTCGAGCGGAACGCTTCGACGAGCGTGTGGGGGAGGTCCCGCACGAACCCGACGGTGTCGGAGACGAGCACGGTCTGGCCGCTCGGCAGCTCGAGGCGGCGCACCGTCGCGTCGAGGGTCGTGAAGAGGCGGTCCTCCACGAGCACGCCGGCGTCCGTGAGCCGGTTGAGGAGGCTCGACTTCCCGGCGTTCGTGTACCCGACGAGGGCTGCGGTGGGGAGGCCGCTTCGGTCCCGGGCCTTGCGCTGGGTCTCCCGGGTCGTGCGCATCTTGGCGATCTGCCGTTCGAGCTGGGTGATGCGGCCCAGCACCCGCCGGCGGTCGGTCTCGAGCTGGCTCTCGCCCGGACCCCGGGTTCCGATCCCGCCCGCGAGCCGTGACATCTGCGTGCCCTTCCCGCGCAGCCGGGGAAGCCGGTAGCGGTTCATGGCGAGCTCGACCTGGGCCATGCCCTCGCGGCTCGTGGCATGGAGGGCGAAGATGTCGAGGATGAGAGCGATGCGGTCGACCACGTCGACGCCGAACGCCTCCTGCAGGTTCCGCTGCTGGACCGGGCTGAGTTCCCCGTCGACCACGACCACGTCGCAGTCGAGCGCCTTGACCCGGCCCGCCAGCTCGGACACCTTGCCCTTCCCGAAGTAGGTGGCGGGGTCCGGCCGCTGCTTCATCTGGATCTCGGCGTCGACGACGTCCGACCCGGCCGTATCGGTCAGCTGCTCCAGCTCGTCGAGCGACCGCTCCGCCTTGGGGAGGTCACCGTCCATGCACAGCGAGGCGACGAGGGCGCGCTGCCGCACGACCTCGAGGTCGGTGACGGTCGCAGTGAGACGCCGGCCTGCGCGGCCGACATGACGATCAGACATCGAACCCATGATGCCAGGTGGAGAGGCACTGTCACTCGAGGCGTC
>DATHYU010000359.1:0-2053 GCA_035458965.1 Acidimicrobiia bacterium
CGTCGTCACGTAACCTGCGCGGCGTGCTGCGGTTCGGCATCTCGACGCTTCCCCCCGAGGGGGCCGACGATCGCGAGTTCCTCGCCGGGCTCGACGCACGCGGGTTCGACGCCCTCGAACTGCCCTTCGTGAAGGGCTTCCCCTGGAAGGAGAAGCGGTGCGCCGCCTTCGGGCAGGTGGCCGCCGACGCCGGGTTCGCACTGTCGATCCACGCGCCCTACTTCGCCATCCTGACATCCGATCCCGACGAGGATCCGGACTCGGCGGGCCGGATCCTGGCCGCCCTCGAGCACACGATGAAGCTGGCACGGGCGCTCGGTGCCAGGGTCGTCGTCGCCCACACCGGGTACACGAAGGGCCGATCGGCCGAGACCCTCCACGCCCTCACGCAGCGCAACCTCGAGCGGCTGGAGCCGAAGGTGCGGCACCTCGGTGTCGCTCTGGGATTGGAGACCGGCGGCACCGAGCGGGCGTTCGGAACCCTCGGCGACATTGCGCTCATCGCCCGGGAGTTCTCCTTCGTGCGGCCCGTCATCGACTGGGCTCACGTCCACGCCATGTCGGGCGGGGCGCTCACCACCGTGGAGGCGTTCGCGTCGGTGCTGGAGTTCCTGCGCGCCGAGTTCGCGGGCTGGTCCATCGACCCCCTCCATTGCCAGTTCACCGACAACGCCTTCGGTCCCAAGGGCGAGCTCATGCACGTGCCCTACGGCCAGGGGTCGCTTCGGATCGGGCCGCTCGTCGCGGCGGCGCACGACGCCGGGCTGCGGATGACCGTGATCAGCGAGGCTCGCGAGCAGGAGAGCCACGATGCGATCCTCGCCGAGGCCCGCACGGCACAGCGTGCCGCGGCCCCGGCGGTGGAAGCCCCGGGACGCGACCTCGGATCGGGGCGGGTCGAGGCACCGGGAGGGCTGCGCGTCCGTCGCGACGGCGACCGGTTCGTCCCCGTCGGCTTGGAGCCCGAGGTGAGCCTGTCGAACATCGACAAGCCGTTCTTCCCGGACGGGTACACGAAGGGCGACCTCCTCCAGTACTACGCCTCGATCGCCCCGCTGCTCCTCCCACACCTCGCCGACCGCCCGATCGTGCGCTCGCGCTATCCCGACGGGGCCGACGGGCCGTCGTTCTACGAGAAGCAGGCACCGGGCCACACCCCGTCCTTCGTGCCGCTCGCGCCGATGTTCTCCGGCCATCGCGACGACCACATCGACTACGTCACGGCACCGCATCTGGCGGCGCTGCTCTGGATCGTGAACATGGGCGCCATCGAGATGCATCCGTGGCTGAGTCGGGTCGCGACGCCGGAGCATCCCGACGTGGCGGTCTTCGACCTCGACCCGGCGGAGGGTGCGATCTGGGAGCAGGTCGTCACGGCAGCCCAGCTCATCCGGGTGGCATTGGAGCGGCTCGGACTCACCGGCCACCCGAAGACGTCGGGGGCGACCGGGCTCCACATCTACGTGCCGCTCGAGGCCGAGTACCCCTACGAGCGGGTGCGGCGTCTCGTGGAGACGGTGGGCCGGTTCGTCGTCGACGCGGATCCGAGCCTGGCCACCATGGAGTGGGACATCTCGAAGCGTCGGGGCCGGGTCTTCATCGACCACAACCAGAACGTCGGGGGCAAGACGATCGCCTCGGTGTACTCGGTCCGCCCGCGAGCCGGCGCGCCGGTCTCGACGCCGCTGCTGTGGGACGAGGTCGAGAACGTCCGGCCGGGTGACTTCACGATCGCGACGATCTGGGACCGCATCGGCCGCTTCGGCGACCTCTTCGCTCCGGTGCTGCGGGGTGGCCAGCGGTTGGAGGCCGCCGAACGGGGGCTCGGGCTGGACTAGGAGTCCTCGCCCGTGGCCACGGGCATGCCGGCGGTGCTCCAGTCGCTCCACGAGCCCGGATAGAGCATCGGTTCCGGCAGCCCGGCAACCACCATCGCCAGCGCGTCGTGGCATGCGGTGACGCCGGAGCCGCAGTAGACGACGACGTCGTCGCCGTCCGCGCCGAGGTCCCGGTAGCGCCGTGCCAGGTCATCGGGCGGCAGGAAGCGGCCGTT
>DATHYU010000360.1:0-6972 GCA_035458965.1 Acidimicrobiia bacterium
CCACCGAGGCCACGACGGTGTCGGCGTCGAGCGGGCTGAGCGTCCGGAGGTCGATGACCTCGGCGGACACGCCCTCGGCGGCGAGGTACTCGGCGGCACCCCGGGCCTCCCGCAGCATCGCGCCATACGAGACGAGCGTGACATCGCTGCCTTCGGCGACGACCTCGGCCACGCCGATCGGCAACGTGTACGGCCCGTCGGGCACCTCCTCGCGGATCGCGCGGTAGATGCGGATCGGTTCGAGGAACACGACGGGATCGGGGTCCTCGGCGGCGGCGTGCAGCAGGCCCTTGGCGGTGTAGGGGCCCGACGCCACGACCACCTTGATCCCCGGCGTGTGGGCGTACATGGCCTCCGACGACTCGCTGTGGTGCTCGGCCGCGCCGATCCCCCCGCCGTACGGCATCCGGATGACCATCGGCGCGGTGAAGCGGTGCCGGCTCCGGTTGCGGATCCGACCCACATGGCTGACGATCTGGTCGTAGGCGGGATAGGAGAAGCCGAGGAACTGGATCTCGGCGATCGGCCGCAGCCCGGCGATGGCCATCCCGAAGGCGGCGCCGACGATCCCCGACTCGGCGACGGGCGTGTCGATGACGCGCTCCTGTCCGTAGCGCTGCTGCAGGCCGTCGGTGATGCGAAACACGCCGCCGGTGCGGCCCACGTCCTCGCCGAGCAGGACCGTGCGCCCGTCGGCACCGAGGATCTCCTCCAGCGCCTGGTTGAGCGCCTGGGCGGTCGTGAGCTCGGCCATCAGGCGTCCTCTCCCAGATCACGCAGGAGGGCGCGCCGCTGGTCCTCGAGCGCCGACGTCGGGGTCGCGAACATGGCATCGAAGACCTCCGCGGGCCCGAACCCCTCGAGCGCCTCGCCCTCGGCGACCGCCTCCTCGATCTCCTCGCCGATCTCCTCGGCGATGGCGGCCTCCCAGGCCTCGTCCCAGCCGTCGTTGAGCTGAAGGTGCCGCCGGAGTCGGTCGATCGGATCGCGCTCCCGCCACCAGGCGGCCTCGTCCTCTCCGCGGTACCGGCCGGGATCGTCGGCGGTTGTGTGCGGTCCGACCCGGTAGGTGAGCGCCTCGATGAACGTCGGACCCTCACCGCGCCGAGCGCGGGCAGCGGCCTCGGCCGCCACCGCCCGGACCGCGAAGACGTCGTTGCCGTCCACGAGAACGCCTGGCATGCCGTACCCCACGGCCTTGTCGGCGAGATGCTTGGCCCGCGTCTGGAGCTCACGCGGCAGCGAGATCGCCCACCCGTTGTTCTGGCAGAAGAAGACGACGCCGGCGTCGTAGACGGCTGCGAAGTTCATCGCCTCGTGGAAGTCGCCCTCGGACGTCGCCCCGTCGCCGAACATGGTGAGGGCTATGCGATCGGAGCCCTGGAGCCGTTCTGCCCAGGCGAGACCGACGGCGTGGATCATGTGGCCGCCGACCGTGATGGACGGGGGCAGCACGTTCACGCCGTCGGGCGGCGCGCCCCCTCGCTCGTCGCCCATCCTCCCGAGCAGGAGATTCAGGAACGGGTAGCCCTGCATCCACATCGCCCCCGCATCCCGGTAGGTGCCGACGAGCCAATCGTCCGATCGCAGGGCGGCGATCGATCCCACCTGGCACGCCTCCTGGCCCTCGAAGGGGGCGTAGGTGGCGAGTCGGCCCTGGCGCTGCAGCGCCGAGCCCTTCCGGTCGTAGGTGCGCGCCGCAACCATCGCCGAGAAGAGGAACCGGGCTTCGTCGAGGTCGATGCCGGGGTCCCCGGTGACGGTGCCGTCGGGCAGGAGGATCTGAACGAGGTCCACGACCCGGCAGGCTACCGGCGCGAACGCGGCCCGGGGAGTACCGTCGCCGCCGACGTCCCCGGCGGGCCGCGAGGAGACTCCCGACGTCTCCCCTTCGGCTGCGACAACCGGTCAGGGACGGCCTATTCGTCTGCGTCGTACGCCTTGGCGACATCGGCAAGTGACTTGCGAGTCGCCCAGCGCAGCAGGCGATTCCCGCCCAGCCTGATCACCGTGAGGTTGACGCGACCACGAAGGTTCGCAGAGGTCCGATCCCACACGACGGTCACACGGCTCCCATCGGCTCCGTCCGAGGCGATGTCCATCGAGACGTGACTGCCCGGCGTGCAGAAGTTCGACTCGACGGCCGTCCAGGTGATGGTCGAAGGATGAGACCAGTCGTAGTGCTCGCGCGACCAGACCTTCGGCATGGGACTTCCCTCCGTCACCTCGGCGCTCGTCTCTGCGACCCAGTGGACCTTGTAGGTCTTGGGGTCGAGCTGTGGCCAGATGTCCGGCCGCCGGTCGCCGAAATCGAGCAGGGCGCGCCGGATGAGCTCCGGTGCAACATCGGATTCGACCTCGACCTCGAGCCTGACCCGCACGAATCCCCCCTCGACAGGAAACAGCCGACACCGACGATACCCGGCGACCGCCCGAGCCCCACCGGCGGCAACCGGAGCCGATGCGCGATGGCCCCGGCGGCCTCCAGATCACGCTCTTCGAGGAGCTCGACGGCTAGGGCTCGACGATGGCGGCCCTGCGCCCGCGCACGGCGTTGACGACCTCGATCGCCTCGGCCTGCAGGAGTCGGTCGACGGAGATGGCGGCCTCCTGGATAGCTCCCTCGTCGAGGAGCACGGCCCGTCCCACACCCGGGAGGCACCCGGCGTCGAGCGACGGGGTGAGCCAGCGCCCGTCGAGACGCACCAGCAGGTTCCCGATGGTCGTCTCGACGGCCTCTCCCCGGTCGTTCACCGACACCACGTCGTCGGCGTCGGGGAAGCGCGCCGCAGCGTCGTCGTACATCCCACGAACGGTCGTCTTGTGGAACCGGAACACGTCGGACCGATCGATGGGTCTCGGGTCGATCGCCAGCCGGACCGGCCGGTCGGTGTCGGGGATCTCGCGCACCACGACGGCGGCTTCGCCGTTCGACGCAACGGTGAGACGCACCGCCACGGGCCGGTCGGGTCCCGGAACCCGCTCGAGCACGTCCCGTATCGCGTCGAGGTCCACCTCCCGTCCGAAGTAGGCCGCCGACGCCGCGAGTCGGGCCAGGTGGCGATCGAGGAGCGGGAATCCATCCGGCTCCAGCCGCAGTGTCTCGAGGAGATCGAAGGATGGCCGCCGGGCGGTCAGGACGCGCGCCTTCACCGAGGCCTCCGCCCACTCCCCCGCCGGCTCCGAGTCCCAGGTGATGCCGCCGCCGGTGCCGAAGGTGGCGAGGCCGTGCGGGTCGACGGTGACCGTCCTGATCGGAACGCTGAACGTGGCCCTGCCGCCTGGTCTCAGGAGGCCGATGGCACCGCAGTAGACCCCTCGCGGCGACGACTCCAACTCTGCGATCGCCGCCATCGTGGAGGATTTCGGGGCTCCCGTCACCGAGCCGCACGGGAAGAGGGCGCCGAACACGTCGGCGAGGCCGGCGTCGGGCCGCCGCTCGGCGGTGATCGTCGACGTCATCTGCCAGACGGTCTCGTACCGCTCGATCGCGAAGAGGTCGTCGACGGCGACCGTCCCGAACGCCGCCACACGTCCCACGTCGTTCCGGAGGAGGTCGACGATCATGAGGTTCTCTGCACGATCCTTCGCCGAGGCCGCGAGCAGCGCCCTCCGCCGCTCGTCCTCGGCGGCCCACCTCCCGCGCCCGATCGTCCCCTTCATCGGCCTCGTCGCGATGCGGCTGCCTTCCAGCGAGAAGAACAGCTCCGGCGAGGCCGACACGATCGTGTGGCCGCCGACATCGAGCAACGCTCCGAACGCGGGCCGTTGCGCATGCACCATGGCCGCATACAGGCGGGCCGGATCGTCGACCATCGCCGTCAATCGGTGGGTGAGATTCACCTGGTAGGTGACACCCCGGGCGATGAGCCGCCGCACCTCATCGACGGCCCGTGCGTGCCCGGCCTCGGCGGTGTCGGACTCCCAGGTCGTCGGTGGTGGCTCCGCAGGATCGGGTGGATCGGCCGGACGTGCTCCGCCGAAGACGCCGAACCAGGCGAGCGGGAGGCCGGGGTCGGGGTCGCGGGTCCGCAGTGCCGAGTCGAACGCCGGCGCCGCCTCGTAGGCCACGACGGCCGCCACCCACGCACCGGCTTCGGCGATGGCAGCGGCTTCGGTGAGCGCCGGCACGACCTCGTCGAGGCGCGTGGCGACCAGCTCACGGACGGGATCGGTCAGTCGCAGTGAGCGACCGGTCAGGAAGTCGTCGAATCGGGCCAGCACCGCGCCGGAGCGTACCGGCCCGAGGTCAGGCGTCGACGCCGCCGAGCACGTCGTCGAGCTCGTCCTCGGTGAGCAGCACGGTGCGAGCCTTCGATCCCTCGGAGGGTCCGACGATGCCTTTCCGCTCGAGGATGTCCATGACCCGCCCCGCCCGGGCGAAGCCGATCCGCAGCTTGCGCTGCAGCATCGAGGTCGAGCCGAGCTGGGAGCGCACCACGAGCTCGATCGCGGCCCGGACGATCTCGGGGTCCTCGCCCTCGAACTCCTCGTCGTCGGCCGTCTGCGTCTGCGCGGCCTCGAAGACCTCGCTCTCGTAGCGCGCCTTGCGCTGATCCCGCACCCAGTCGACGACCGCGTGGATCTCGTCCTCGCCGACCCAGGCCCCCTGCACCCGCTCGGGCTTCGGGTCCCGTGCCGTGACCACGATCATGTCACCGAGGCCGATGAGCTTCTCGGCACCGCCCGTGTCGAGGATCACCCGCGAGTCGGCCTGCGACGCCACCGCGAACGCGAGCCGGGACGGGACGTTCGCCTTGATGACGCCGGTGATGACGTCCACGGAGGGACGCTGGGTGGCGATCACGAGGTGGATGCCGACCGCCCTGGCCATCTGGGCGATCCGGACGATCGCCGCCTCGACGGCGCGCCCGGCCACCATCATGAGGTCGTTGAGCTCGTCGACGACGACCACGATGTAGGGGAACCGGTCGAAGACCTCCTCGTCCAGGTCGCCGATGTCGAACTTCTCCTGGTACCCGATGATGTCGCGCACCCCGGCGTTGGCGAGGAGGTCGTAGCGGCGGTCCATCTCCCGCACGGCCCACTCGAGGGCATCGACGGCCTTCTTCGGGTTCGTGATCACGCGGGTGAGGAGGTGCGGCACGTCGTTGTACTGGCCGAGCTCGACGCGCTTGGGGTCGACGAGGATCAGCCGCGTCTCCTCCGGGGTGGTGCGCATGAGCAGCGACGTCACGATCGCGTTGATGCACGACGACTTGCCCGCCCCGGTGGCGCCGGCGATGAGCACGTGGGGCAGCTCCGAGAGGTTGAGCATCATCGGGGTACCCGAGATGTCGAGGCCGAGGCCGACCTGCAACGGATGCTCGGCGGCCTTCGCCTCAGGGCTGCGCAGGATGTCACCCAGCGTGACGAGCTGGCGGCGCCGGTTCGGCACCTCGACGCCGATCGCCGACTTGCCGGGGATCGGAGCGAGGATGCGCACATCGGGGGTCGCCAGGGCATACGCGATGTCGTGGGCGAGGCCGGTGACCTTGGAGACCTTGACGCCGGGGGCCAGCTCGATCTCGTACCGGGTGACGGTCGGTCCGGGCACGATGCGGGTGAGCCGGGCATCGACGCCGTGTTGGAGGAGGGTCTCCTCGAGCTCGCGCGCCGTCTGGTCGAGGATGCGCTTGCTGTGGTCGACACCCCCGCCGAGTGCGAGCAGCTCGAGCGGCGGCTTCAGGTACCCGCCGTCGGGCGTCGCATCGACGGCCTTCGGCCGCGGCTTGGGCTTCGTCTTCGTGTCGGGCTTCGCCGGCGGCCGCTGAGGCGGCGGTGCGCTGACGACCGGCTCGGGCACGGGACGGGCCGGTGGCCCGGTGCGCACGGTGACGACGGGCTTGCGACGCCGGCGCCGACGCCCTCGCAGCGTTTCCCATGCCGCGATGGCAGCGACGCGCGATCCAGCGACGACGGCGTGGCCGACCTCGCGCACGGTCGTGCGGGTGAGGAGGAGCACACCGAACGACGTCACGGCCGTGAGCACCACGAAGGCGCCCCAGAACCCGATGACCCGGCGCAGCGGGAAGGCGATGAGCGAGCCGACGGCCCCGCCCCGTTCCTTCACCACGTCGAGGGAATCCGCCAGCGACACGGTGCCGGTCATGAGGTGGAAGAGGGCGAGCGAGGCGACGAACATCACGCCGAAGCCGGCGGCCATCCGTCCGTAGTCGGAGCGGGGTCGCGAGAGCACGAGCGCCCCGCCGAGGCCGATGAGGGCAGGACCCACGGCAAAGGCCCAGACGCCGAAGAGCAACTCGAGGCCGGAGACGACGCCGCTGCCGACGGGCCCGGCGAGGTCGAAGAACGAGAGGGTGACGAGCACCCCGAGGACGAGGAACACGATGCCCCACACGTCATCGGCGTGACGACCGAACCCCGATCGCACCCGTTCCCTCAGCGCGTGAAACGGTGAACGCCGCTCGGCCTTCTGTTTGGTGGTGGTCGCCCGACCCCGCCTCGATCCCTTCCGGGCGGACGTCCGCTTCGCCATGTGGTGGCAACGCTACCGCACGCGCGCGGAACGACCAATGATTTGCCTGTCACCTCCGAGAGCCTCCCGACCTTTTAGGTCGTAGGAGGACAGAATCGTGGTGATGGAACGGCAGGACACGACCGAGCGGGCCTTCACCTCCTTCATGGAGGACACCCAGCGGAAGGTGCTCATCGCCCTCGCCGCTTCCTTCGGCTCCGACGCCGCCAACGACGCAACCGCAGAGGCCTTCGCCTACGCGTGGCAGCACTGGGACCGCGTGTCGGGAATGGAGAACCCCGCCGGGTACGTGTACCGGGTCGGACGGTCCCGCATCCCGCGACGACGGGTCCCGGCCGTCTGCCCCCCGCCGCCGGCGGACACCGCACCGCTGGTGGAGCCGGGTCTCCTCCCGGCCCTCCGCCGGCTGTCCCCGCGGCAACGAGCGGTGATCGTCCTCACCGAGGGATACGGCTACACGCCGCAGGAGGTGT
>DATHYU010000361.1:0-4581 GCA_035458965.1 Acidimicrobiia bacterium
GGACGGCCACCGCACCGAGCCTCATGATCCCGACCATGAGGGCGAGGATGTCGACGCCGTTGAGCATGAGGTAGCCCACATGGTCACCGGAGCCGACGCCGAGGGCACGAAGCCGCTTGGCGATCGTCCGGGTCCGCTCCGAGAAGTCGGCGTAGGTGATCCGCTCGTCGGGGAACACGAGCGCCTCGCCGCGACCCGCAGCCGCGGACCGGTCGACGGCGCCGGGAATCGTCATCCCCTCGATGCCCGAACGGTACTCCACCATGTGCGCCGTCCTCCTCGGCTCGCTGGACCCGACGATATTCGACCCGACGGTCGCCTACCAACCGTTTGGTAGATTCGGCCTGCGATGCACACCCCCCTCAGCGAAGCCCACCTCGTCGACCCCCTGGAGACGGACGAGTGGCTCCGCACGAACGAGCCGGTCGCCCACGTCCCCGAGCGCGACTGCTGGCTCGACACCAGCCACGAGCTGGTCGCCGAGGCGATCATGGACACGGAACGGTTCTCGAACCGGTTCGGCCGCATCATGCGGGGCCGGCAGCGCCGGACGCCGGAGGCTCGAGCCGTCCTCGAACAGGGCTGGCCGCCGCGCGACACGCTGTTCACGGTCGATCCTCCCCTGCATCGCAGCCACCGGCTGATCGTCCAGAAGACGTTCTCGGCCAAGCGGGTCAACGGCCTCGAGCCCACGATCCGCAGCCTGACGACCTCCCTGGTCGATGCCATCCCACGCACCGAGACCGTCGACATCTTCCCGGTGCTCGCCGTGCCGCTGCCGATGACCGTGATCGCCGACCAGCTGGGCGTCCCGAGGACCGATCTCCCGCTCTTCAAGCGCTGGTCGGATGCGTTCGCCACCGAGCTCTCTGGGCTCATCGAAGACACCTCCGACCAGCTGCGGCTCACCCGTCTCGAGGTCGAGTTCCAGCAGTACTTCCACGAGCGGATCGTCGAGCGGCGCGCCGAGGCCCGCGACGACGTGCTCAGCGACCTCGTGTACGCCGAGGACGAGGACGGCAACACCTTCGACGACGCCGAGATCCTGTCGTTCCTCACCCAGCTGCTCGTCGCCGGCAACGAGACGACCACCAGCGCCATCGCGGCCGGGGTGCGGATGCTTGCCGGCGACCCCGACCTGCAGGCGCGGGTTCGCGCCGACCGCTCCACGATCCCGGCCCTGGTCGAGGAGGTGCTCCGGCTCGAATCACCGATCCAGGCGATGTGGCGGGTCACGACGACCGACGCCGAGCTCGGCGGCGTCACGATCCCCGAGGGCTCGTACGTGCTTCTCCGCTACCTGGCCGCCAACCACGACCCCGCCCACTACGACCTGCCCGAGCACTGCCGCGTCGATCGTGACAAGCCCCGCGATCACCTCGCCTTCGGCGCCGGCATCCACTTCTGCGTCGGCGCGGCCCTGGCCCGATCCGAGGTGAGGGTCGCGACCGAGGAGCTCCTCGATCGCACCGAGTGGATCGATGCGGCGTGGGAGGCGGAGCCGGGGCACCCGCCGAGCCTGTTGGTGCGCCAGCTCGACCGGGTGCCGGTGGTGCTTCGCTAGGCGGCGACGAGCTGCTCGAGCACCCAGCGGTACTCGGTTCGCAGCGCCGGGCGGAGGCGACGGATCTGCCACTCGACGAGCAGCGGGATCCGCCGATGCACCCACAGGTCGGTGCCGTCCCACCAGATCGCCTGCTCACGCAGCAGGGCCCATCGATGGAGCGGCTCCCGAATCGGCCGGCCGGTGACCGCGGCGCGAGTCATGCGCAACAGGTCCGCGGCGGCACCGGGACCGACGAGGGCCGTCCAGAACCGCCGCACGGCCGGATCGTCGGGCTCGTGGCCGGGACGGCCGTCGTCGAGCAGCCGCGGAACGATCCACGGGCGCTCGACGGCCGTCCGGCGGAGACTGGTGACCTCCACGCCGTCCCGAGCCGGCGCGGCAACCATCGACATGGGAGGACGGGCATCTCGACGGAGGTGCTCGGGCGACGTGGAGGCCATGACATGTATGTATAGATAACCCTAGTTATATGCAATAGCGTGGGACCCGAGCCGCGAAAAGATCCCCTGGGTCCGTGCGACACAGCCGGTCGGTACCGTGCTCGCATGCGTCGGATCTTCGCCACGGTGGGTGCCGCCCTCCTCCTGGGCGCGTGCGGGACCTCGCCGAACCCGATCACGCCCGACACCCCGGCGACCACCGGGCCCGTCACGACGGGCGCGGTGACCACGTCACGGCTCACCACCTCCCCCGCCACCGTCACGCCGATCGTCGTCGACGGGCCCCGCATCCCGGTCGAGATCCTCGACGTCTTCGACGGCGACTCGTTCGCAGCCCTCGTCGGCGGACGCACCGAGGACGTCCGCCTCGAGGGCATCAACGCGCCCGAGCGCGACGAGTGCTTCTCGGGCCCCGCTCGCACCGCCCTCGCCGCGGGCCTCGGCGACGGCGCCGTTTCGATCGTCGAGACCGGTCGCGACCGGTTCGGGCGGATCCTCGCCCATGTCGAGTCCGGGGCCGGGAACCTGAACCTCCTCCAGGTTGCCGGGGGGTATGCCATCGCCACGTCGTTCGAGCACCAGGCCCGGGACGCCTTCCTCGCCGCCGAGGAGAGCGCGTTCTCCCGGGGCCTCGGTCTCTGGGCGGCCGACGCATGCGGGCCGGCGACGGCGGCGCGGGTGGCCGTGGCACGCGTGGAGGCCGACCCGCCGGGCCCCGACGAGGACCGACTGCTCGACGAGTGGATCGGCCTCGTCAACGACGGCGAAAACGACGTCGACGTGGGCGGGTGGACGATCCGCGACGAGTCCTCCACCCATCGCTACACCTTCGACGCCGGGGCCGTGATCCCCGCCGGTGGCGGGGTCGTGTTGCGCACCGGGTGCGGTGACGACGGCGCCGACGAGGTCCACTGGTGCGCGGACGGCCCCGTGTGGTCGAACGGCGGCGACACCGTCCTGGTGCTCGACGCCGCCGGCAACGTGGTCGATCGCCACCGCTACGGGGGGTGAGGGCGGCCGACACCGGTACGCTGTCGTCTCCATGCTTGACACGCAAGACCGCCCACTGCGAGATCTCCGGATCTCGGTGACCGACCGGTGCAACTTCCGGTGCCGGTACTGCATGCCGAAAGAGATCTTCGGTCGCGAGTACGAGTTCCTCGCCCGGGAGTTGCTCCTGTCGTTCGAAGAGATCACCCGCGTCGTGCGCATCGCCACCGGCCTCGGCGTGCGCAAGATCCGGCTGACCGGCGGCGAGCCGCTCTTGCGGTCCGGACTCGAGGAGCTGGTGGGCATGCTGGCCCAGGTCGAGGGAATCGACGACCTGACGCTCACCACCAATGGCGCGCTCCTGGCGCGGAAGGCCGAGGCGCTCGCCGCGGCGGGGCTCGACCGGGTGTCCGTGTCCCTCGACTCCCTCGACGACGACCGGTTCATGGCCATGAACGACGTCGGGTTCCCCGTCAGCAAGGTCCTCGACGGGATCGAGGCGGCGGCCGCCGCGGGGCTGACCCCGGTGAAGGTCAACGTCGTCGTGAAGCGGGGCGTCAACGACGAGGACATCGTCCCCATGGCCGAGCACTTCCGCGGGACGGGCCACATCCTCCGCTTCATCGAGTACATGGACGTCGGCACGACGAACGGGTGGCGCCTCGACGACGTCGTGCCCGGCGCCGAGATCGTCCGCCGCATCGCCAAGCGGCTCCCCCTCGAGCCGGCGGAGCCGAACTACGTCGGCGAGGTGGCCCGCCGCTACCGCTACACCGACGGCTCCGGCGAGGTCGGCGTCATCACCTCGGTCACCCGGCCCTTCTGCGGCGACTGCTCTCGGGCACGGCTGTCGGCAGATGGCTCGCTCTTCACCTGCCTGTTCGCGTCGACCGGCCACGACCTGCGGGGGCTGATGCGCGAAGGAGCCGACGACGACCGCATCGAGGCCTTCCTGCGGGCGATCTGGGTCCGCCGCGACGACCGCTACTCACAGGTCCGCTCCTCGGCCACCACCGACCTGCAGCGGATCGAGATGTCCTACATCGGGGGCTGACCCCTCAGGTCACCCAGCGTTCCGCGACCGTCTTCATCTCCATGAAGAGCCGGAGGTAGTCGGGACCGCCCGCCTTGGCGTTCGACCCGGACATGTTGAAGCCGCCGAAGGGTTGCACGCCGACGAGGGCTCCGGTGATCTTGCGGTTGACGTAGAGGTTGCCGACGTGGAACTCCCGCCGGGCCCGCTCGATTCGTGAGCGGTCGCGCGAGTGCAGGCCCCCGGTGAGGCCGAACTCCGTCGAGTTCGCGATCTCGAGAGCGTGATCGAACGATCGCGCCTTGATGACCGAGAGCACAGGCCCGAAGATCTCGTGCTGGGCCAAGCGGGTATAGGGGGCGACGTCGACGAACACCGTCGGCTCGATGTACCAGCCACCGTCGAGGTCGACGGCCGATCCGCCCGTCGCGAGTGTCGCCTCCGATCTGCCGCGCTCGATCTCGCCGAGGATCGCCCGGTGCTGGGCCGCCGAGATCACGGGGCCGACCGGACGGTTGTCCCTGGGAGGACCGACCTCGAGAGCGCCGGCA
>DATHYU010000362.1:0-4018 GCA_035458965.1 Acidimicrobiia bacterium
CACCGACGAGATCCGCACGGAGGCGAACCCCGGAGGCACGATCATCCGCAACGAGGGTGTCCGTGAGCCCAAGGCGCGCGGACGCGCCGACCTCATTCGGGCGACGAACGCCATCATCGGCATGGTCAACAACGCCATCGACGACGCGTCTGGTGGGTTCCAGGCCACGCTGCAGGCTCATGCCGACATGACCGAGCCCGACCTCGAGGTCGTCGATCAGCATGGCAACCGGCACCGGACGTGGATCGTCAGGGACGCCGCAGCGATCCGGGAGCTCCAGCAGCTGCTCGCCCGGGAGCCCCATGCCTACGTGGCCGACGGGAACCACCGCAGCGCGGCCGCCGCGATGCTGGGATACGAGCACTTCCTGAGTGTCTTCTTCCCCGCCCCGACGATGGGCATCCGACCGTACAACCGGCTCGTTCGGGTTCCGGCCCGCGCGCAGGAGGAGGCGCTCGCCGCGATCGGCGAACGGTTCCACATCGACCCACCGCCGGCACCGGGCCCCTTCCAGCCCACCGACACGCACGACATCGGGCTCTACTCGAGTCAGCTCGGCTGGGTGCGCCTTCGTCCCCGGGACGGCACGTTCGATCCCGACGATGCCGCCGAGGCGATCGACCACGGCCTCGTCCAGAAGAACCTCTTCGCTCCCGTGTTCGACATCGCCGACGCGGGCGACGACCGACTGACGTTCGTCGGCAGCAACCGGGACGCGCCCTGGCTCCAGCAGGAGGTCGACGAAGGACGGGCAACGTACGCGGTGACCCTCGCTGCAGTGACGATGGACGAGTTCATCGAGGTGTGCCGTCAGAATCGCCTCATGCCCCCGAAGTCCACGTGGTTCGAGCCGAAGGTGCGCAGCGGCCTGGTCATGGCGCTCCTCGACGGCTGAGGCGGGTTCCCGGCCGGCCACGGCAGAGATCAGGGTGATCCCCGATGGCGGACGGAGGCCCGCCGTCGCATGGTGGACGCATGAGTACCTGGCAATGCCCCACCTGCACCGCCCGCCACTCGGAAATCCGCGGACACTGCGTGCGATGCGGCCTCGCCCGTCCCGCTCGCCCCAGCCATGACGGTCTCACCACCACCGTGAAGGCGGCGATCCTCTCGGCCATGCTCGCCATCGGAGCGATCTCCCTCGTCGCCTCCGGCAAGGCGGACCGGGTCGACGGGATGGACGTGCCGCCGCCTCGAGAAGTGGGCGCGACGGTCCCCTGACCGCCTGGCCGGGGCCGGCTCGGCAGTGACCGATCCGCAGATCGGACCGAGCGGATCGGGAGCCATGGCGGCGAAGACGCGCCGCCTACGGCTGCAGCGGGTAGTCCTCCGATTGTGCGACGAACTCCGGCACCAGCTCGAGCACGCCGGTCGCGCCCTCCGGATTCGGGAACGGGAAGCACCCGCACGGGTCCGACGTGTACCCGGACTCCCGGTACAGGTCGGGGTCGCGTTCCTGCAGCCAGGTGCCGAACCGACCCAGATAGACCGACATGGCCGGTGTCAGGTGCTCGAACACGCGAGGGTCGCTGCGGTCCCAGGAGATGCGGGCGACGCCGCTGTCGCCGGTGAGCCACACGACCTTCGCCGTCGGCAGGATCCCCGCCGGCCCGTAGAAGGCGTCCTCCATGTGCTCGGTGCAGGTGACGACCTGCACCGGACCGCCCCCGGCCACCTCGCACTCCGCCCAGACCTTTCCGCCGAGGCGCTCGAACAGGTCACGCAGCAACGGAAGGTTGTGCTGCACGACCGGTCCGGAGGCTGCGTCGAGGTCCCCCGCGCCGAGCGCCGCGTAGGCGTCGATCACCTTCTGCGTGCCTGCCGATGCCTGATCGGAAACGGTCACCGGTTCATATCCGGCCGCGACGTACTCCTCGACGAGGGCGATGGCGGCCCCGGCCTGATCGGCGGTGAAGGGGTACCGATGTCCGGCCGCCCACCCGAGCCACGGCTCCGGAAGCCGGCTTCTGGCCCACGCCTCGAGACCGGCCAGCGCAGCACGAGCGGCCTCACCGGAGATCCCGGCCTGGGGGCCGAGCCAAGACGGCTCGCCGCCGGCGAGCCGGAGGCCATCGACGCCGAAGATCCAGGCGGCGGTGCCGAAGGTGGGCACGCCGAGGGGCGACCAGAAGTCGTCCCCGCCGAGCTCGATGCATTCGACCTCGAACTCGCCGAACTCGGTGGAGACACCCGTCACGAACCGCGGTGAGTCGTCGGGCCTGCTCCTGCAGTGGAGCGTGGCGACGTCGATCGGGGCGTCCTCCCCGAAACGCGCCGCCTCGTAGACCCCGGTGGTCTCGTCGAGGTTCACCTCGGCGAACAGGCCTGCGGCAGCGGCGATCAGGGGCGCTTCGACATCGAAGCCCGGATCGGGAGCCATGGCGGCGAAGGCGCGCGCGTAGTCGCCTTCGGCGACGCCGCCGTAGAAGTCGGCGACCGCGAGCATGGCGTCGACCCGGCGCGGCCGTGGCCGGGTGGTCGTGGTCGTGGTGGTCGGCGCCATCGTCGTGGTCGGCGCCGCCGTCGTGGTCGGCGCCATCGTCGTCGTCGGCGCCGCCGTCGTGGTCGGCGCCATCGTCGCGGCGGGGGCCTCGGTCGTCACCGAGACCTCGGGGAGTTCGACGAACGCGTCATCCGACGTCGAGTCGCCGCCGCACGACGACAGGACCAGGAATAGGGCGAGAACAGGGAACGATCGGCGCATCGGGGCGGCCTCCTGATCGATGCCACAAGTGTCCTGCGGACGACTCACACGCGACCAGAGGCGTTGGTATCGATCTCCGGCATCGTCGCGCGTCGGGGAACGGCGGCAACCCTCGACTGGATGCCATGTTCCGGGGTGTCGACGTTGCGAAGACACGACGACTTCACATCCGGCGACGAGCCTCTGAGCGTCCCCGGCGTCGAGCCGTTCGAGCGCCACTGCGAGTCCTGGGCGCTTGAGGTCCTTCGCCGGGTGTCCGTCGTCGGTGACCCATTCGATCTCCCAGCCCCGTGACTTGGCAGCCTCGGTGATCCGGCGTTTCTGGGCGGCCAGTCCGGCACCGGAGCGGGCTCGGGCGGGGATCCCGTCGATGCACCCCGACCCGTCCGTCATGCGACGGTGCAACCGATCATGCGGATGCCGGGAACCCGTAGACTCGGGGCTCCATGGCGACTCGAGCCTCGAGTCGCCCCGCTGCAAGGAGCATCGATGCACGCTGTACTGCGCACCTACTCAGGTCCCGGCGCCCGGGAGCTGTTCGAGCTGCTCGAGCAGAGGAAGTCGGAGATCGAGAGCCTCCTCCGCACGGTGAGCGGATTCCGCGTCTACACCCTCATTCACACCGACGAGGGCGGTGTCACAGTGACGGTGTGCGACGACGAGGCAGGGACCGATGAGAGCGTGCACGTGGCGCGCGATTGGGTTTCCGAGAACGCCGCGGACCTGAAGACCGCACCGCCCACGGTGACCGCGGGGCGGGTTGCGATCCACGTCACCTGATCTGGCGGCGACGGTCGGCTGCGATAGCCCTCCGAGGGATGGGGTGTAGGTCTCTGCGGGCTTGGGCGATGCCCTCGAGATGACCGTGCCGACGGCCGAACCAGCGGCGTGCCGCAACCGGGCTCTACCCCTCAGGCGTCCCGATCCAGACCGTGCCACCGTCGATGTCCTGGCCCACCACGATCCAGCGGCCCTCGAACCACGTCACGGCCACGGCCTGGTCGAAGAAGTCGCTGAACACGGGCTGGACCGGTTCGACCCGTGACCAGGAGCTTCCCCCGTCGCCTGTGACCCACAGCGAATACCACTGGTTTCTGCCGACGGCGACGCCGACATCCCCGTCCCAGGCCACGTCGGCACCGACCGCCGGTCCGCCGAGCGGCAGCCTGCGCTCGGTCAGGGCCCACTCGTACCCATCGTCCGACGTCCACAGGCCGGTGCAGCCGAAGGCCGTCAGCCGGCCCGTCTCGGGCTGCACCGTGACACTCAGCGGGCAGTTCGAGGGCTCGTCCGCGAACGTCCCGACGCGCAGAG
>DATHYU010000363.1:0-2675 GCA_035458965.1 Acidimicrobiia bacterium
CCCGGGGTCGTGATCGGGGGCCGGGTCGAGGCCGGCCAGGAGATCGGGTACGTGGGCGACAGCGGAACGGCCGAGCACACCATGCCCCATCTGCACTTCGAGCTCCGTGACCCCGACGGCGTCATCGTGAACCCCCATGACTCGCTTCTCGTCGCCCAGGGACGATCGGTGTGCCGGGTGACCGATCCCGGACCGCTCGAAGCCCTCCTGGGCTCGTGGGATGTCATCACCATCGGTGCCCGAGGCGCCGCGGTTCGTCAGGTGCAGCGTCTCGCAGCGGCGTTCGGCCACTCGCCGGGCCCGATCGACGGAATCTTCGGGCCGGCGACGAAACGGGCGGTTGCTGCGCTGCAGCAGGATCTCGGGGTGGCCGCCGACGGTGTGATCGGGCGCGAAACCCGTGCGGCGATCGCCCCGATCGCCCTCCTCGCCGAGCACCTCACCGTGCTCGATCCGGACGGGCGCATCATGCGGTGGGGCGACGTGGGGATCGACGTGCGGGCGCTTCAGGAGGTTCTCGTCCTTGCCGGGCACGATCCCGGAGCACCAGACGGCGTGTTCGGATCGAAGACCGAGTACGCCATCGAGGCGCTGCAGGCCTCCGCAGGCATCGCCGTCGACGGCGTCGTCGGGCCCGGGACCCGCCGTGCGCTCTCCGCGTCGCTCGGCGTGGCGCCGCTCGTGACCTGCGACGACTGACTCAGTCGACGGGCTCGACGATCGTCCCCGTAGGCGTGTCGCGGAGTTCGAACCCGAGCATGGCCACCGCGTCGCGGACGGCATCGGCCTCGTCCCAGCGGCCGTCCGAGCGGGCGTGCTCCCGGACGTCGACCAGCGCCTTCACCACGGCTTCTCGCCGTGCGTCGCGAGCGGCGTGGCGACTCAGCTCGGAGCCGAGCCTGGTGACCATCCTTCGGATCGCCCGGTGGGCGTTGGCCGCGTCGTCCCATCCCTCGTGGGTGTCCTCGAGCTCGAGGATGGCGTCGAGCGCCGGCTCCACCTCGCCGCGCCCCAGGGCCTCGTCGAAGACGCCGGTGATCTCGGCGACGACGTCGACGGCGGCTCCGGGGTGCTCGCCGGCTTGATCGTCCGACGGCGCGGCCGGCGAACCGAGGAGGGTGAGCGGTCCGACCTGGCCGGCTTCGATGACCGTGTCGGTCGCCCCGAGCACCGTCACCGTGCCGCGACCGTGCGCCTCGAGGACCCCTGCCCCGACGTCGAGCACCGCGGCGGTGTGCTCGTCGACTCCCAGCACGACGACGTCCGGTGGCAGCATCTCCCGGAGGCGCTCGAACCTCGGGGCCCCCATCCAGCAGAACCGGGTGTCGTGGGTTCCGCCCTCGGCGTTGTCGAAGTGGGGCACCACGGCGACGCGCAGCCCGAGGGCGCCCAGGACGTCGAGGCCGTCGTTCCATCGCGGATCCTCGCCGACCTTGTAGATCTCGTACACCGGGAGCGCATGGGAGCCGACGGTGATCGACGCCGCGCTCGCCACCGTCAACGCCCCTGTCAGCGCCGTTTCGAGGAGGAGATCGGGGATCTGGGTGCCGGCCCACGTGCGGAGGGCGTAGCTGGGGCTCCCCGGCCCCGCGAACACGACGTCGGCCGAGCGGATCGTCTCGAGCGCCCGTTCACGGACTCCGGCCGGAGCGTCGGCGGTGCGGAATGAGGCGATCTCGACGTCGACCCCGGGGAACGAGGTCGTGAAGTAGGTGGCCGCCTTCTCGGACAGTTCGTCGGCGTTCTCCTGGAACCCGTAGGCCGAGTCGACGACCGCGATCGTGGGGGTTCGGCCGAGGGAGTCGAAGACGCGCCGGTGGACCGGCACCATCGTCGGCGCGATCTCTCCCGAGCCCATGATCGTGATCAGCATCGGATGCGGCCTCCGCCCGCTCGACGCCGAAGCGTAGGCGCCGGGCCGGGCCAACCGGCTCACTCCAACTCGAGGATCCTCCACGGCATCGGGTGGACGATCGGCACGCCTCCGAGCCTGCGGTCGTCGATCTGGTGACCCCTTCCGTGTCCGCCGTGGATGGCGACTCGTGGCTTCATCGCCCGCACGAGATTGACGAACCTCGGGTGGTGATCGGCCGGTCGCCCGTCGATGGGAAGCGGCGAGAGGTGGGTCACGAGGATGTCGGGCGGCCGGCGTCCTGTCAGGCGACGGCCGCCGTGGCGGACCCGGAATCGCGCCACCCGCTTGTCCATCTCGCGTGGCTTGTAGCGGTTCGGAGCCGACTCGAGAGCGATGCCGCCGCCGATGCCGGCGATGTTCAGGCCGGAGCCGGTGACGACGCGACCGTCGATGTTGATGCATCCATGCGGCCCGGGCGGGGCCGTGGGTGTGTCGCCGGCGTCGACCTTGAGCGTGGGCACCGTGGTCACGGCCGGGTCGTGGGCACCGGGGACGTAGAGCACGGGAGCACCGGAGGCGGCGGCAAGGGTCTCGAGATAGTCGTAGGGGAGTCCGCCACACCCGATGACGAGGTCGGGACGGAGGTCCTCGAGGCGCGAGTACAGGTCCGTGTCCGGAGGGCCGGCGATGGCGAGAACGCGAACCACCAGGGAATCGTACGGGAGTGCGGAGGGTTCGGCTTGGGACCTCGGCCTCCGGTCGGAGTGCCGTTTGGCCCCGGATGCACGCGGGTCCCCGCCGGTGGGAGCGGGGACCCGCG
>DATHYU010000364.1:0-2414 GCA_035458965.1 Acidimicrobiia bacterium
GCCCCCTTCCCCTCGGGGGAGGAACCTCGAATCGGGATCGTTTGCGTGGGGTTCTCCCATGGCTCGGGGTGTGCCCCCCTTCCCCTCGGGGGAGGAACTCCACGACATGGCCCTCTCGTGGGGTTCTCCCCCCGACGGGGGGAGTACCGGCGGCGTCAGTCGCCGGGGAGGGGGGACACACGCCGCCGACCGTCGATCGCAGACCCGATTAGCGTCGCCGTTCATGGACGTCGACGCGCTCGCCGCTCGGGCACGGGCCGAGATGGAGCCCTCTGCGTGGGACTACTGCGCCGGGGGGTCCGACGACGAGGTGACGCTGGGCGAGAACGTCGCCGCGTGGCGGCGGATGCCGCTGTACCCGCGCGTGCTTCGCGACGTGTCGATCGTCGACACCTCCGTCGAGGTGCTGGGTGTGACATCGGACCTGCCGTTCTTCGTGGCGCCGATGGCGTTCCAGCGGCTCGCCCACGACGACGGCGAGGCCGGGATGGCGCGAGCCGCCGCCCGGGCAGGCACGCTCATGGTCGTTTCCACCTTCGCCACCACGAGCCTCGAGGACGTCGCTGCAGCTGCCTCCGAGGCGCCCCGCTGGTTCCAGCTCTACGCGCACGCCGATCGCGGGCTCACCGCCGATCTCGTTTCCCGCGCCGAGGCAGCGGGTTACCGGGCGATCGTCTTGACGGTCGACGCCCAGGTGCTCGGCAAGCGCCGCCGCGACGAGGCGAACCGGTTCGCGCTTCCCGAGGGACTGGTCCCGGCGAACCTGGGTCGCGAGATGTCGGGCGGCGACGGGACCGGGTCGGCGCTCCATGCGGACTTCGCCGCAGCGATGGACACGACGCTGTCCTTCGATGATCTCGAGTGGCTGGCGGGGCTCTCGGACCTCCCGGTGGTGGTGAAGGGGGTGCTGCGGGCCGACGACGCCGCTGCCTGCGTCGACCACGGCGTGGCGGCGATCGCCGTCTCGAACCACGGCGGCCGGCAGCTCGATGGTGCCGTGGCGACGGCCGATGCGCTCGGGCCGATCGTCGACGCCGTCGGAGGCCGGGCTCCGGTGCTCGTCGACGGAGGCATCCGGGGAGGGTCCGACGTCGTTCGGGCCCTGGCGCTGGGCGCCTCGGCGGTGATGATCGGCCGGCCCCTGCTGTGGGGCCTCGCCGTCGGTGGCGAGGACGGCGCCCTCGGTGTCCTCGAGGAGCTGGCTGTCGAGACCCGTTCGGCGATGGCGCTGTGCGGTGCCCGTTCGGTCGCCGAGATCGACCGGTCGCTCCTCAGCGGCTGATCAGGCCGGGCCGGGCCTCGGCCAGGCCGTCGAGGAGCGTGATGTTGGCGCGTCCGGCAGGACCGGCCGACACCATCGAACCGGACACCTCGGTGCCGTCGACGAGGACGAATCGCACCGAGGCCGACGGAGGCTGCACACGGATGACGTTCCCGGGAACCTCTCGGACGACGACCTGCACGACGTCGTCGAGATGGAACTCGGCGAGCCGGTCCGTGATGCGACCGAACCCGGCGAGCCCGTAGACGAGGAGGCGGTTCTGGGTCACCCCGACCGCGACGCCGCGACGGGGGATCGTCACCGCGGCCTCCGGTGGCTGGCCCGGACGGCGGAGCCCCAGGAACCCTCCCGAAGATCGGGTGCCGAGGATGGCGAAGGCGGTCGCCGTGAACTCGGCTCCGCCGAGCACCGTCTCGCCGGGCTCGAGCTGCTCGGCGGCGGCGTCCGTGATGCGGGCGACCCAGTCGACCATGCGTTCCTCCTGAGCGGTCGACCCTAACCGGAGGAGCCACCCCGCAACGAGCTGCCGTTCCGGGAGCGCGGTGCAGCGCGAGCGGCGGGCCCGCTCCCTACCATCGGAGCGACACGCTCTGGGGGAGGGGCAACCATGGAGTTCCACGAGGTCCTCAAATTCGTGCACGTGGCGGCGGCCATCGTGTGGGTTGGCGGAGCGGTGACGCTCGAGCTCTTCGGTGGCCGAACGGCGAGGCGCGGCGACACCGGGGCGGTGGTGGCGTTCTCCGAGGACGCCCAGGTCATCGGCCGAATCTATGGGCTCGCCACGGCCCTCGTGCTCGCCATGGGCATCTGGATGGTGATCGACTCTCCGGCAATCGAGTTCTCCGACGCGTGGATTCTCATCTCCCTGATCCTCACCGCGGTCATGTTCGTTGCCGGGCCCGGCTTCTTCGAGCCCACCGCCAAGAAGATCGGTGCTGCGGCTGCGGAGCACGGAGGTGACGCTCCTCAGACGAAGGCCCTCATCTCCCGCATGATGGTCGTAGGCCGCCTCGACAGCCTCGTCGCCTTCTTCATCGTGTGGCTGATGGTGGTCAAGCCGGGGGCGTAGGGCTCGGGGAAGGAATGTCGGGCGGAGATCGCAGAGGTGGTTTCTCCCCTTGGGGGGAGGTGG
>DATHYU010000365.1:0-6065 GCA_035458965.1 Acidimicrobiia bacterium
GATCGACTTCCACCGTGCCCGCATGCACCCGATCGGTCGCCGGCCGACCGACTGAGCCTCCGGCTTCGCCGCCCAGGTCCACGACGCAAGAAACCCCCCGCGACGCGGGGGGTTTCCTGGTGGAGGTGAGGGGATTCGAACCCCTGGCCTCTTCCGTGCGAGGGAAGCGCTCTGCCGGGCTGAGCTACACCCCCAGGGGGGAGACCGATTGTAAACGGGTGCGTCGCCTTCTCGAATCGACAGGTGCACACGGGACCTGATCGGTCGTCCGCCGGTAGCCTGCTCCCCGGAGGCGGGCATGACGACACCACCGTCGGGAACGGTGACATTCCTGTTCACGGACATCGAGGGCTCGACACGTCTCTGGGACGCCCATCCCACCGAGATGTCCGAAGCGCAGGCGCACCACGACGAGTTCCTCCGCGGGGCCATCGCCCGCCGCGACGGCTACGTCTTCTCCCACGCGGGCGACGGTCTCGGCGCCTCGTTCTCCTCGCCGACGGCTGCCATCGCGACGGCGCTCGAGGTCCAGCACGGGCTGGCGAGCTACCGGTGGCCGGAGGCGGTCGGAGCCCTCCGGGTGCGCATGGGGATGCACACCGGGACCGCCGAGGAGCGCGACGGCGACTACTTCGGCACGTCGGTGAACCGCGCCGCCCGACCGGACGTCGGCTCCTCGTCCTCGACAACGCCGAGCACGTCATCGATGCCACCGTCGACATCGTCGACCTGATCCTCGCGAGCCCCACCGATTGCGACATGATCGTGACCAGCCGGGAGTCGCTCGGCATCGATGGGGAGGCGGTCGAGCACCTCCAGCCCCTCGACTCGGCCCACGGCGCCGCCATCGACCTGTTCCGGGCCCGGGCTCGTCGCGTCACCCGCGATCTCCCGCTCGATGACGAGGCCGCCATCGCATCCATCTGCCGCCTCGTCGACGGCCTTCCGCTCGGCATCGAGGTGGCCGCCGGCCTGTGCGACACCCTCGGGCTCGGCGAGATCCTCACCGGGCTCGAGCAAGAAGCGGTCTCCGACGAGCATCCCCCCGTGCGTGGCGCCGCCCTCCGTCACGACACGGCGGCCGCCCTGGCGCAGGAGACGATCCACCGGGCGCTCGCCGGGATCGGCTGAGTCAGGAGTCGGCGAGCTCCCGCCTGAGGCGCTCCTGGATGATCGTCGACGTGAGATCGCTCCGGCTGCGCTCGACGAGCGCCCGGGCCACGTCGGTGGTCCGGCGCAAACCGCCGGTCATGCCGTCGGGGTAGTCGAGATCGGCGAGGAGCTCGAGGATCTCCTCCATCATCTCGAACGTGGTGGATGCGGCATCGAGGTCGCCCGACCGCAGCTGGTCGAGCATCCGCCGTCGCAGCTCGCCGACGGTCTCTCCGATCCCGTTCAGATAGGGGGCGGCCCCGACACCGAGATCCGCGGGCAGGGGCAGCGATCCACCGGTGCAGTAGGCGGCGAAGGTCCGGGCCTCGGCGTACTCCTTGGCCGCGTCGCCGATGAAGCCGGCGTAGAGGATGTCGGGATGATCGGCCAGGGCCTCCTGGGCCTCGCGGAGCATGCCCTCGGCCTCGCCCATCAGCTCCTCGGCCTTGTCGATCTCGCCGCGATGGAGCGATCGGATGGCGGTCGCGCAGCGCCGGATCACCTGGCGGGAATTGCGCAGTCCCAGCTCGCGGGCGGCATGTTTCGCGTCGAGGACCGACCGCACCGCATCGGAGAGCGGCCGGAGATCGTGCACGTCAGCTTGAGACGACGCGAACCTGGGCGGCCTCTTCCCAGCGGCCGTGACGGGTCACCGCCTGCTGCCGCTGCTTGATCTGCAGCAGCATGGCGATGTAGCCGGCGAGACCCACGTCGACCACGAGGCTCACGAAGAGCAACGCGACGGACCCGGTCACGATGGCTGCGGCCAGCGTGGCGATCGCCAGGAAGACGATGGCCACGAGGGCGTTGCGCCGACGCGCCAGCACCTGCTCACGGGCGGACGACCCACCCGTTTGGGCGGTGGTCCGCTGGACCGGTGCCCGGCCCGATTGGGGGGGCGTCTGGGTCACAGGGGTCTCCCTCCTGGAGTTCACGAACGAAGGCAGGACGAACGCGGCCCATACCCCGACCAAGAGAATGAAAAGAATGATCTCCATGGTGTGAAACGCGAACCCCGTCAGCCTGAACGCGAGGTTAGGCCTTGCCTCGGCGTACCTGCAAGTAACGCTCAGCCATCGGTCAAACGCGGAAGGTGGTCATCACCACCTCCGCCGAGGAGCTCGAGCGCATGGGCCAGCGACGGCATCACCACCTCGAGCGATTCCTCGACGCCTTTGACCGATCCGGGAAGGTTGACGACGAGCGTGTGCCCGACGATTCCGGCGACGCCGCGCGACAGCATGCCGTGCGGGTTCACCCCGAAGGTGCCCGCCCGCATCGCCTCGGCGAGCCCCGGGGCCTCGCGCTCGATGACCCGTCGCGTCGCCTCGGGCGTGAGGTCGCGGGGCCCGAACCCCGTCCCACCGGCCGTCACCACGAGCCCGGCTCCGTCTCCGATCGCGTCTCGGATGGCCGCCTCCACCGATGCCACCCCGTCGGGGACCACCCGCACCTCGGCCTCGATACCGACCGCCTCGAGAAGCTCGGCGGCCCGGGGCCCCGACCGGTCCTCAGCCTCACCCCGGCTCACCCGGTCGCTGACCGTGATGACGACGGCCGTCATCGGTTCCACTCCCCCGACTTCCCCCCGGACTTGTGCAGCAGACGGATCGGCCCGATCTCGGCTCCCCGGTCGACCCCTTTGACCATGTCGTAGAGCGTGAGCGCCCCCACGGCAGCACCGGTCATGGCCTCCATCTCGACGCCCGTGCGGCCGCTCGTATGGCACGTCACCTCGATGCGGGCCCCTTCGGAGACGCGCTCGATGTCGACGCCGATCGACGTCAGATCGAGGGGGTGGCACAGCGGCACGAGCTCGGGGGTGCGCTTGGCCGCCATGATCGCTGCGATCCGCGTGACCGCCACCGCGTCGCCCTTCGGGAGATCCCCGCCGAAGAGCGCGTCCGCCGTCGACGGCTGCATCGCCACGACGGCCTCGGCGACGGCGACACGATCGGTCACGTCCTTGCCGCCCACGTCGACCATGTGCGCCCGGCCCTCGTCGTCGAGGTGCGAGAAGCCGCCCGTCATCCGACCACCTCCTGCATCGTCCTCGTCTCCGGCCAGCGGAACATCTCCAGATCCACCCGGCCGCCCGCGTCCACGGCTCCCGTGCCCACGGGCACGACGGCAAAGGCATCGGCCCGGGCGAGCGCCGTCAGCATGTTCGAGAGCTGCCCACCGCTCGGGCTCGCCACCCATCGGTCGCCCTCGAGCGCTGCCCGCATCCTCAGGAACACCGTCTTGTCGGGGTTCGTGTGCGCCGCCTCGGCGAGCACTCCGGGCACCCGGGGCCGGAACAGCCGCGTCGCGCCCATGCGGTGGAGCAGTGCCGGACGGACGAACTGCTCGAAGGCGACCGTCACCGAGACCGGATTGCCCGGAAGACCGAACAGGGGCGTCTCCCCGAGGAACCCGAAGGCGAAGGGCTTCGCCGGCTGCATGGCGACCTTCCAGAAGTCGACCTCCCCGAGCTCGGAGAGGACCTGCTTGACGAGGTCGTACTCCCCCATCGACACCCCGCCGCTCGTGAGCACGGCATCACACTCGGCCGCGGCCCGCTCGAGCGTCGTCCGGAGGGCGGAGGCGTCGTCGGGAACGATGCCCATGTCGACGACCTCGGCGCCCAGGTCGGAGAGCAGGCCGCCGAGCATCGGGCGGTTCGAATCACGGATCTTCCCGGGACGCAGGTCCTCGGTGTCCGGAGGCAGCACCTCGTCGCCGGTGGACAGGATGGCGACCCGGGGCCGGCGGCGCACCATCGGCTGAGCGACCCCGATCGACGCGAGCACCCCCAGATGCTGCGGGCCGAGCCGCTCCCCGGCGTCGAACACGCGGGTCCCCGCCTCGAGGTCGCCCCCGGCCCTGCGGAGGTTCTCGCCCGGCTCGACGGAGGACCGCACGAGCACGTGGCCGCGATCGGGACGCTCGGTCTCCTCGACGACGACGATCGCATCGGCACCCGCCGGCATGGGCGCGCCGGTCATGATCGTGATCGCCTCGCCGTCACCCACGGGCGACGTCGGCACCGACCCGGCGGCGACGTCCTCCAGCACCCGCAGGGTGACCGGGGCTCCGGCGGTGTCGGCGGCGCGCACCGCGAAGCCGTCCATGGCGGAGTTGTCGAAGGGGGGCACGGGATGGGGCGCGTCGACCGGTTCGGCCAGCACGAGGCCGAGTGCAGCCGCCAGCGGAACGCGTTCGATCGGAAGCGGCTGCATGGCCGCGAGGACGTCGCGCTGTGCTTCGGGAAGGGGTCTCACAGGCGATCGAAGAGCTCGGTGAGGAAGTTGCGGTAGTCGTGGCGGGTCTTCGGGTGCCACAGGCCGAGGCGGGTCGCCGACTCGAGGAAGCCGAGAGGTGTTCCCGCGTCGAGGAGGTCGGTGTCACCCACCCACCCGAGGCACCGTCCCTGCTCTCCCAGAGCGCTGATCGCATCGGTCAGCTGGATCTCGCCGCCGTACCCGGGCTCGGCGTGGGCGAGATGGTCGAACACCTCCGGCGTGAACAGGTAGCGGCCCACGAAGCCGAGCCGGCTGGGAGCGTCGACCACGCCGGGCTTCTCGACCGCGCCCCGGATCTCGACGACGTCGCCCTCCCGCGTCCCGGGCACGATGACGCCGTAGCGCTCGAGGTCCTCGTCGGAGAGCTCCCGCAGCAGCATGACCGAGCGGCCGTCCGACGCGGCCCGCAGGAAGCCGAGCTGGTCGAGGCCGGGAACGACCATGTTGTCGCCCAGCTGGCAGAAGAACGGCCGGTCACCGACCACATCCCGTGCCTGCAGCACCGCGTGACCGAGGCCCCTCGCCTCCTCCTGCACGACCCAGGTGACGGTGACGCCCTCGAGGCCCTCGACGCTCTGCAGGCCCTGCATGTCCTCGAAGTGGCTGTAGAGGAGGTCCTCCACCCCGGGGCTCACCACGATCACGAACTCGCTGACCCCGGCGCGAACCCCCTCCTCCACGACCCATTGGATGACCGGCCGGTCGACGACCGGAAGCAGCGCCTTGGGAACACTGCGGGTCGCCGGCCGCATACGGGTGCCCTGGCCGGCAGCGGGGATGACCGAGACGTCGACGTTCATGCGGAAGCACCTCCCACGGTGTGTTCGGAACCGCCCAGGAGCCGGCGGATGTTGCCCTGGTGGCGTACGAGGATGAGCAGCGCGGTGGCACCCGCCCATACCAGGGACCAATTCCGGTGCCCGAACAGTGCCATGCCAGGAACGTAGACGAGGACGAGGACGAGGGAGGCGATCGACGCCCGCTTCGTGGTCGCGACCAGGCCGCCCCAGAGCACGGAGAAACCGATCCCCAGCAGCGGTTCGAGCCAGAAGACCGAGCCACCGGCCGTCGCCACGCCCTTGCCTCCCTTGAACCGGTACCAGACGGGGTAGCAGTGCCCGACCACGGCGAGCATGCCGGCTGCGAACCCGACGGCCTCGCCCACGACCAGGTCGCCCACCATCGCGGCCACGAAGCCCTTGAGCACGTCGCCCAGCATCACCGCCGCGGCGGCCCCCTTGCCCATGGTGCGCAGGACGTTGCTCGTGCCCGGGTTGCCGCTGCCGACGCTGTAGATGTCGACGCCGCGCAGCTTCGGCACGATCACCCCGAAGTCCACGCTGCCGAGGAGATAGGCGCCGATGAGGATGGGAATCGTGGCGGGATCCACGGCGGCGAGTCTAGGGGCGGCGTGCATCCGGCCCCCAGGGAGTGCAGGGGTATCGTGCCTCGATGCCGAACGAACGAACGACCGTCCGAAGGCTCCCCGAGCGCGGCGTCTACGACCGCGGGGCGATCGACGCGATCATCGACGAGGCGCTCATGTGCCACGTCGGGTTCAACGACGACGAGGGCCGGCCCGTCGTCATCCCCACCATCCACGCCCGTGCGGGCGACGTGCTCTACTTC
>DATHYU010000366.1:0-2298 GCA_035458965.1 Acidimicrobiia bacterium
GCGATCAGGTCACCCGTCGGCGGGCGGGCGCGGTGTGTGGATCAACTCAGAAGCCACGCGGCGAGTGGGGTCGGCGCCCCACGAGCACCGGCCGGCCGAGGGGAAGCGGTGAGCGGAACGACCGAGAGCAGTGGCCGGCCAGACAAGCATCGCTTGGCTGCGCGGCCTAGCCGCGCAGCGAAGCCGCCCACACCTTGCGTTCCATGAAGCGATCCGAGAGCGCGATCGTCACGAACGGGAAGAGGGCCCCGAGGACCATGCCGAGCGCCGGCGTGGTGAGGAAGAAGGTGAAGACGTACACCGTGGCGGCGAGCATGCCGAAGATCCGCGCCCTGGCGTTGTGCCGGTCACCCGGCCCGAACGCGAAGATCGAGGCGACGCCGAAGCCGAGCATCGGCCAGACGGCGAGTCCGTAGATGCCGAGGTTCGACGGCAACAACAGCCAGATCCCGACGAGGAACACGAACGCGTAGGTGCGGTTCCGGCCCTCCCACACGGCCTCGGTCATCCGCCGGATCACCTCGAGCGCGGTGAGCGCGAGGAACAGGGACCCGGTGAGCGGCAAGAAGTTGACGATCGCCGACCCGTTGGCGTCGATCAGCCATGCCGAGAGGAAGAACAGGCCCTGGGATCCGGCCGAGAGCAGGGTGCCGAGGCCGACCGCCTGCCAGCGGCGGCGCAAGGGCATCGCCGAGGGGGCCTTCGGGCGCCCGGAGCGGTTGCGCCTGCGATCGGGAGGCGCCTCGCCGATCGCGCGGGATGCCTTCTGCGCCGGGGGCCGGCGATTGCCGCTGCTCTGACCGAGACGCGCCACGGGACCTCCTACACCTGGACCGGTCCGGCGCGGAGCATCCGGGGCTCGGCGCCGGTGAGGTCGACCACCGTAGACGGGGTCCGGCCGCCGGACACACCCGAGAGGTACTCGGACACCTCGTCGCCGAAGATCGCCCTGGCCGCGTCGTCGTCGGTCGCGGGGTCCTCCCCCGACCGGTTGGCGCTCGTCACGGCGAGCGGACCGAAGGACCGCAGGACGTCGAGCGTCGCCCCGTGACCGGGGATCCGGAGGCCGATCGAGTCGTGGGTCGGGTCACCCAGCCACTGCGAGAGCTTGAGCCGGCGTCGGACCACGACCGTGAGGCCGCCCGGCCAGTGCTCCGCGACCAGGTCGAGGGCGTCGTCGTCGAAGACGCCGATACGCGTCGCATCGTCGAGGTTGCCGATGAGGATCGGAATCGGTTTGACGGCCGGCCGGTGCTTCAGCCCGAAGAGCGACCTGACAGCCTGTTGATCGAAGGCGTCGCACCCGACGCCGTAGACGGTGTCGGTCGGCAGCCCGACCAGTTCACCCCTGCCGAGGGCCTCGACGACGGCTGCGAGATCAGACACAGCAGGACGCTCCCTTCCTTGCGACGAGTATGCGGTCCTTTCCAGCGAGATCCTCGCGCACTTCGCGATCGAAGGCGCCGAACAACCCGTCGACGGCCTCACCCTGGGTCTCGCCGATCTCGCAGACGACCCACCCGCCGACACCCACCCACCAGTAGGCCTCGCCTGCGATTCGCTCGAGTACCTCGGTGCCGTCGGGTCCGGCGACGAGGGCTCCATACGGCTCGTGGTCTCGCACGTCGACGGGGAGCGCGGCCCACTCGTCCTCGGCGACGTAGGGCGGATTCGAGATCAGGAGATCGATGCGGCCCATGAGGCGCTCGGGCAGGGGGTCGTAGAGGTCGCCGTGGAGCCACTCGACCTCGAGGCCGGTGCGCATCCCGTTCTCCTTGGCCACGGCCAGGGCGTCCTCGGACACGTCGACGCCGATCACGCGGGCCTCGGGAAACCGGTCCTTGAGCGCCAGGGCGAGCGCACCCGACCCCGTGCCGAGGTCGACGATGAGCGTCCCCGGACCGGCGGAGCCGAGCGACCGGGCGGCCTCCTCGAACACCTGCTCGGTCTCGGGGCGCGGGATCAGCACGCGGGGATCGACCACGAGGTCGAGCGGCCCGAACGCCGCCGAGCCCTCGAGGTACTGCAGGGGCTCGCCGGCGTCGCGCCGGGCGACGAGGTCTTCGAGGCGGCGCCGGTCGTGGGCGTCGAGCGACCGGTCGAGGGCGAGCCCGGCCCGGGATCGGCCGGTGACCGCTGCGAGAAGGCGATCGAGCTCGTGGGCTGGGATCGACATGAGACTCCGATGGTGCCAGGCCGACGAGGCTACCGTCGAGCCGATGCAGACCATCCCCTACGGCAGTTGGCCGTCGCCCATCGATGCAGAGTCCACCACGAAGGCCGGGACCCGGTTCGGCG
>DATHYU010000367.1:0-3208 GCA_035458965.1 Acidimicrobiia bacterium
TACTCAATCTGAGCAGAAGGGGACCATGACCCTCGAACTCACCCCCATCGATCTCCTGCCTCGGGACGAGGCCCACGCGCTGACGCGTCGGTACGAGCGCATGCGCTCCGTCGTGCCCGAGCTCGAATGGGAGATCCACGCGCCCTACATCGCCGAGATCAACCGGCTCAAGGAGCAGCGCAACGCGATCGTCATCGCGCACAACTATCAGACGCCGGAGATCTTCCACGGCGTCTCGGACCTGACGGGCGATTCGCTCGCCCTCGCCCGCATGGCCGCCGAGACCGACGCCGAGGTGATCGTGTTGGCCGGCGTCCACTTCATGGCCGAGACGGCGAAGATCATCAACCCCGAAAAGACCGTCCTGATCCCCGACATGGGCGCCGGTTGCTCGCTGGCCGACTCGATCACCCCCGCCGACATCCGCCTGCTCCGGGAGCGCTATCCCGACACCCCGGTCGTGACGTATGTGAACACGTCCGCCGAGGTGAAGGCCGAGTCGGACATCTGCTGCACCTCCTCGAACGCCGTGGAGGTCGTCGAGTCGCTCGGCACGGACCGGGTGATCTTCCTGCCCGACGAGTACCTGGGGAAGTACGTGGCGTCACAGACCGACGTCGACGTGATCCTCTGGAAGGGCCATTGCATCGTCCACGAGCGCTTCACGCCTGAGGAGATCCGGCGCTTCCGGGCCGCCTACGACGGCGACATCGAGGTGCTCGCGCATCCCGAGTGCCCGCCCGAGGTCCTCGAGGAGGCCGACTACGTCGGGTCCACCGGCGGCATGATCCGCCACGTCGGCGAAGAGCAGCCCGCGCGGGTGCTGATGGTCACCGAGTGCTCGATGGCCGACAACGTCGCGATCGACAACCCGGCCGTCGAGATGATCCGGCCGTGCAACCTGTGCCCCTACATGAACACGATCACCCTCCCGAAGATCCTCGACTCCCTGCGGTTCATGCAGCACGAGGTGACGGTCGATCCAGAGATCGCCGGTCGGGCCCGCCTCGCCGTCGAACGCATGCTGGCCGTGGGCCGGGGGAGGGGCGGATGAGCACCATCGGCGACGTGCTCGTCGCCGATGCCGTCGTCATCGGGAGCGGGGTGTCGGGATTGACGACCGCCCTCTCCCTCGAGGGGCGCGACGTCATCCTCCTCACGAAGGGACCGCTGGCCTCCGGTTCCACCCGCTGGGCGCAAGGCGGCATCGCCGCCGCGGTCGGCGAGGACGACGGTCCTGATCTCCATGCCGCCGACACGATCGGCGTCGGCGTCGGCCTCAACGATCCCCCGGCGGTCGCGGCGCTGACCGCCGGGGGAGCAGAAGCCGTCGCCACCCTCATCGAGCGAGGGGCGGCCTTCGACCGCGACGAGGCCGGGAACCTCGTGCTGGGCCGTGAGGCCGGGCACTCGGTCCGGCGCATCCTCCACGCCAGTGGCGACGCGACGGGCGCCGAGGTGAGCCGTGCGTTGACGGCGGCCGTCGGCCGATCTCCGATCCGGGTGATCGAGCACGCCTGGGTGGCCGAGATCCTGGTGTCGGCGGGACGGGTCGCCGGTGTGGTCGCCGTCGTCGACGGGAACCCGATCCACGTGGCCGCGCCCGTGGTCGTGCTGGCGACCGGCGGCATCGGCCACGTCTACGCCAAGACCACCAACCCGCCAGAGGTGACCGGTGACGGCATCGCGCTCGCCCGCCGGGCCGGAGCCGATCTCACCGACCTCGAGTTCGTCCAGTTCCACCCGACGGCGCTCGACTCGGGACGGGATCCGATGGGCCTGCTCACCGAGGCGCTCCGGGGCGAGGGAGCCGTGCTGATCGACGACGACGGCGAGCGCTTCATGCTCGGCGAGCATCCCGATGCCGAGCTCGCGCCACGGGATGTCGTCGCCCGGGCGACCTGGCGGCTGCTACGCGCCGGGCGGCGGCCGATGCTCGACGCCCGGGATGCGGTCGGTGGCGCCTTCCCGGAGCGGTTCCCGACCGTCTACGGTCTCTGCGTGGAAGCCGGCCTCGATCCACGGATCGAGCCGGTGCCCGTGTCTCCTGCCACCCACTATCACATGGGCGGGATCCTCACCGATCTCGACGGCCGGTCCACCGTTCCCGGCCTGTGGGCGGCGGGTGAGGTGACCCGGACCGGCATCCACGGTGCCAACCGGCTCGCCTCGAACTCGCTCCTCGAAGGGCTCGTCTTCGGCGGGCGCGTCGCCGCGTCGATCCTCGCCACGAACCCTGCGCCGGTTCCGACCGAGACCGTGGCCGGGCCGACGATCCCTGAACCGCAGCCGGACCTCGAACAGGCCCTTCGAGACCTCATGTGGGCCGAAGTGGGCGTGATCCGTTCGGCGGACGGGCTCGAGCGGGCCCTCGACGAGATCGATCGGATCGAAGAGAAGGCGGCTCAGGGGGCCTCGGAGCTGCGGTCGATGCTCACCGTGTCCCGCCTCGTCGCCGAGTCCGCGCTGGCGAGGACGGAGAGCCGGGGCGGGCACTTCCGAGCCGATCACCCCGAGACCGATCCCGGCTGGGCCTACTCGATCGTGGTGCCCCGATGACGACGCCCCCTCCTGCCGTCGTCTGGGAGCCGATCGTCCGCACCGCCCTCGCCGAGGACCTGGGCCGCGCCGGTGACATCACCACGGACGCCGTCGTCCCGGCGTCGGCGACGACGGCGGCCCGGGTCGTCATGCGCGAGGCCGGCACCGTCGCCGGCCTCGCCATCGCGTGTGCCGCGTTCGGGATGATCGATCCGGCGATCGCGGTGGCGCTCCATGTCTCCGACGGCGATCGGGTCCAGGCGGGGACGACGATCGCCACCGTGTCGGGACCCGCTCGCGGGATCCTCACCGCAGAGCGGGTCGCCCTGAATCTCCTGGGGCGCATGTGCGGGATCGCCACCCTCACGTCGCGGCTGGTGGACGCCGTCGCCGGCACCGGGGCGACGGTGGTCGAGACCCGCAAGACCACCCCTGGGCTGCGGGTGCTCGAGAAGTACGCGGTCCGCTGCGGAGGCGGCTCCAACCACCGCTTCGGGCTCGACGACGCCGTCATGATCAAGGACAACCACGTCGCCGTGGCAGGCGGGGTCACGGCTGCCGTCGAGGCCGCCCGGTCGGCCACCGGCCACATGGTGAAGATCGAGGTCGAGGTGGACTCGCTCGACCAGCTGCGAGAGGCCCTCGAGGCCGGCGCCGAGGTCGTGCT
>DATHYU010000368.1:0-3171 GCA_035458965.1 Acidimicrobiia bacterium
GGAGGAACTCCCGCATGTCGTACCCGCGCGTGTCGTCCTCGGGGATGATCGAGCGCAGGTCGCCGACGTCGGCCGGCGACCCGAAGTCGTACAGCGGCGGGTTCTGGGCGAAATCGGACGGCAGGTACGAGAGGTAGAGACGCGCCCAGTCGATGGCCTCCTCGTCGGATTCGACGAGGGCATCGCCGCACCCGCTCACGCTGCAGTGCATGCGGGCCCCGCCCATCTCCTCGAGCGTGGTGACCTCGCCGATGACCATCTCGGCCATCCGGGGTGACCCGAGGTACATCGAGGCGCGGCCCTCGACCATGATCACGACGTCACAGAATGCCGGGATGTAGGCGCCGCCGGCGGCCGACGGCCCGAAGAGGCAGCACACCTGGGGCACGCGTCCCGAGAGGCGGACCTGGTTGTAGAAGATCTTCCCGGCGCCGCGCCGGCCCGGGAACAGCTCGACCTGATCCGTGATCCGGGCTCCCGCCGAGTCGACCAGGTAGACGACGGGCAGCCGTTCGTCGTATGCCGCCTCGAGCGCCCTCACCATCTTCTCGACGGTCCGCGCCCCCCAGGACCCCGCCTTGACCGTTGGATCGTTGGCGATCACGACGACCGGGCGGCCGTCGACCATCCCCCGGCCCGTGACGACGCCGTCGGCGCCGAGGACGTCGTCGGACAGTGCGTTGGCGAGGAGACCGTCCTCGATGAACGAGCCGTCGTCGCAGAGCAGGGCGATCCGGTCGCGCACGAACAACTTGCCCGATGCCGGCAGGCGGTCCCGATACTTCTCGGGCCCTCCGCGCCGGGCCACCTCCGCCGCCTCCTCGAACCGGTCGTACTCAGACACGGGGCCTCCTCGGCTCCCGCTTGCGGGAGATGAAGCGGATGGGTGATCCGATGAAATCGTTGTCCCGGCGCAGGCGGTTCTCGAGGTACCGCAGATAGTCGGGACCGAGGTCGCCACCCCGCAGGAACAGGACGATGGTCGGTGGCTCCGTCCCCGCCTGCACGGCGTAGATGATGCGTGCCCGCCTGCCCTTGCGGACCGGTGGCGGGTGCATCTCCTGCCATTCCCGGAGCTTGCGGTTGAGTTCGGGTGTCGGGATCCGCAGCCGGCGGGCTTCGAGCACGGCGCGGACGGCCGCTCCGAGGCGCTTGGTGCGCGCCCCGGTCCGCGCCGACATGCGCAGCACCGGCGCCCACCCGATGAACGCGAGCCGGTCGCCGACCGAGTCCTCGCTGTCGGACTTGTCGACGTCGTCGGCGGCGTCCCACTTGTTCAGGATCACCACGATGCCGGTGCCGGACTCGGCGATCTCCTCGGCGAGGCGCTGCTCCTGGTGGGTGGCTCCACCATCCGTGGCATCGAGGACGAGGAGGGCCACGTCGGCCTCGGCGAGGGCTTCCCTGGCACGGATCACCGAGTAGAACTCCGTCGAGTCCTTCACCTTCGCGCTGCGGCGGATCCCGGCCGTGTCGTAGATGCGGAAGGGCTGGCCGTCGAGCTCGACGACGGCGTCGATGGCGTCGCGGGTCGTCCCGGGCACGTCGGACACGAGGACCCGATCCTCCCCCAGGAGGCGGTTGAGCAGCGTCGACTTGCCGACATTGGGCCGCCCGAGGATCGCCAGGGTCGGGATCTCGGATTCGTCGTGCTCGCCCTCCGGCCGGGCAGGGAGCACCTCGATCACCCGTTCGAGCAGGTCGCCGGTGTTGCGCCCATGGAGGGCGCTGATCGGGAACGGCTCGCCGAGGCCGAGCGCCCAGAGCTCGGACGCCTCGAGCTCTGCCTTGGGGCCGTCGACCTTGTTGGCGGCCAGGACCACGGGGATCCCCGACTCCTGGACCATGCGCGCGACGGCGATGTCGTCGTCTCCGACGGGTGTCGTCACGTCGGCGACGAAGAGCACGACGTCGGCGCCACCGATCGCCGCTTCGGCCTGCCGCCTGATCCCGGCCTGCAGGCCCTCGTCACCGAGCTCCCACCCGCCGGTGTCGACGAGGACGAAGCGGCGATCGTTCCACTCGGCCGTGAACTCCTTGCGATCGCGCGTCACGCCGGGGCGCTCCTCGACGACGGCGGCCCGGCGCCGGAGGATGCGGTTCACGAGCGTCGACTTGCCCACGTTGGGACGTCCCACGATGGCGACGACCGGTAGGAGGCTCATGAGGCGGTGATGGGGGTGGCGGGCACCCCGGAAGGATAGGTCGGGGTGGCGGCCCAGCCTCCCTACCATGCCGCGTCATGGCCCAGAAAGTGCTCCTCGCAGAGCCGCGCGGCTTCTGCGCCGGCGTCGAGATGGCGATCAAGGCGCTCACGTGGATGGTGCGCGTCTTCGAGCCGCCCGTGTATTGCTACCACGAGATCGTGCACAACGGCACCGTCGTGGACGCGTTCCGGCGGGCGGGGGTGGTGTTCGTGGACTCCATCGACGAGGTGCCCGAGGGGGCGCCCATCATGCTGTCCGCCCACGGATCTGCGCCGGACGTCGTGGCCGCGGCGTCCGAACGCGCCGCCGTCATGGTGGACGCCGTCTGCCCGCTCGTGACGAAGGTCCACCACGAGGTGAAGCGCATGGCCCGCGATGGCTTCGACATCATCTACGTGGGACACGAGGGTCATGACGAGGCGGTGGGGACGATCGCCGAGGCCCCCGAGTCGGTGACGCTGGTGGAGCCCGAACGCGGTCTCGAGGGCTTCTCCCCCGCCGATCCGGACCGGGTCGCGCTCGTGGCGCAGACCACGCTGGGGATGTACGAGTGGGAATCGGTGCTGGACGACGCCGCCGACCGCTTTCCGGAGCTCTGGACGGCTCGCAAGAGCGACCTCTGCTACGCGACCACGAACCGCCAGTCGGCCGTCAAGGAGCTCGCCTCACGCTCGGACGTCGTCCTCGTCGTGGGCTCGGAGAACTCGTCGAACACCCAGGCGCTGGTCCGGGTCGCCCGAACCCACGGGGTGCCCGCCTATCGCGTCGACGGGCCGGAATCGGTGGAGGACGCCTGGATCGAGGGCGCGGCGATCGTCGGCGTCACGGCGGGCGCGTCGGCTCCCGACCAGTCGGTGCGGGCCGTGATCGACCGGGTGGGGCCGGCCGACGGCGTGGAGCTCGTGTCGGTGACGGAGGAGGGTGAGTACTTCCCGCTCCCCCCGCAGCTCCGGGGATTCCTCAC
>DATHYU010000369.1:0-2211 GCA_035458965.1 Acidimicrobiia bacterium
CCCCGGACCACCTCGACCTGCTGGTGCGGCGCGGTCACGAGCAGATCGCCGCAACCCTGTGGACGGCGGTTCGGCGGTCGCCTGGTTGGGACCTGGCCGATCTCGATGGGCTGCGTGCCGGTTCCCAGCTCGGCCGCGCCGCCCTGCGTCGCGACCGCGACGATCGCCTCATCGTCGACGTCGACCGGTGCCCCTACGTCGCCCTTCCCTCGACCTGGGACGCCTTCGAGGCGACGCTCGGCAAGAACCACCGTCAGAACATCCGCCGGTATGCCCGCAAGATGGACCGGGAGGCGCCCGGCGAGGTCACCGAGCGCATGGTGACCCGCGCCGACGAGATCCCCGCGACGATCGATCGGCTCATCGAGCTGCATCAGGACGTGCGAGCGGGCAAGGGCGACCGGGGGAGCTTCGCGACCCCCCGGATGCGGGCCTTCGCCCACGCCGCGGCCGAGGAGCTCTACCGCGCCGGACGCCTGCGCCTCCATCGACTCGACGTCGCCGACGAGGCGGTTGCGGTGATCTGGTGCATGCGACACGCCGACGTCGTCAGCTTCTACGCGACGGGATACGACGAGGCGTGGTCGAAGTACGGTCCCGGACGCCGGATCATGGCATCGGCGATCCGATCCGCGATCGACGAGGGAGCGACCGAGTTCGACTTCCTCCGCGGCGACGAGAGCTACAAGGACGCGTGGACCGGGCGGTCCCGCCTGAACCAGCGCGTGGTGATCCCGCACTCACGTCGCGGGCGAGCGCTCTGGGCGCTGCGCACGCTCAAGGCTGCGGCGTCCGGAGGCGCTTGAGCCGGGACGCCGCCCGGGCCGCCTCGGCCGTCAGGAGACGCCGCTGCAGCGGTGCACCGAGACGTCGGAGGAGACCGCCTCCGGCCGTTTCCGCCTCCTGGAGCCGCTGCAGGCTCGTCACGGCCACGAGGGCGGCGAGGACTTCGGCGTCGACGTCCCCGTACCCCCCGAGGAGTGCTTCCTCCCAGAGGGCGAGACGCGAGCTCGACGGCATCGCCCCGAAGGTCGCTGATCGGAGACGGTGCGTCCGGACATCGACGATGAGACGGGCGAGGTCGGCGACAGCCGGCCCTTCGTAGCGGTTGGGGTCCAGGCCTGCCACGGCACCCTCACTCGAGACGAGCACGTTCGCCAGCGTGAAGTCGCCGTGCGTCCGCGTCATCCGCACCGGCCGACCCGCCAGGCCCTTCAGGGCGCAGCGAACCCGGACGAACGCCTCGTCCAGGGCCCGTCCCCCAAGCGCGACGAAGGCGAACTCGACCTGTGCCATGACCGATCCGGGAGTGAAGGGGTCCACCGAGACGCCGGCGACGTCGTCGTGATAGGCCCGCAGCCACCGACCCACCCGGGCGAACACCTCGGGCAGACCCGTCCAGCGTCGCGGATCGCCGACGAGCGACCGGAGCGGCCGGCCGTCGAAGTGGTCCATGACGATGGCGTTGATCTCCGGGAGGTATCCCCGCACGCCGACGGCGGCGAGCCCGTCGCCACCGATCGACGCGGCGATCCCCTCGAGCATCGACGCCTCCGCCCTCGTGTCGTCCTGGGGCCCGGCGGCGAGCGCCTCGGCCAGGGTCGGCGCCTCCTCCCAGACGGGCACCTTCACCACCAGCCGTGCGACGGCGCCGTCCGTCGTCACGACCTCGGGACGGAACTGATAGGACCATGTGTGACGGGTCGGGGCGATCGGCCAGGTGGTCACCGCGCCCGGGCCGAACCAGCCGGGCACCGCCGCCGCCACCGCTCGCCGCACCCGCTCGACGCTCATCCCAGCGACCCCACGACGCGCGAGAGCCCGGCGAGCTTCGCCGCAAACCGGTCGAGGCCGTCGCCGTGATGCACGTACAGCCGCCGGACCTCGAGCGGGTCGGCCGCCAACTCGCCTCGCCGGGCCGGGCCGGGCAGCAGGGTGAACGCGATCTGGAAGCCCGCGTCGGCGACGGCGGACACGACGTCGGGCGTGAAGTCGGCGGGCTGGCCGTTGGGGTAGGCGAAGGCCACCGGCTTCTCCCCGAGCTCCTCGGCGATCCGGTCCCGGGAGCCCACGATCTCGCTGCGCGCCGTCTCCACATCGACCTGGCTCAGGACGGGATGGGTGCACGTGTGGGCCCCGAACGTCACGCCCTGGTCGCGCATCGAGCGGACCTCATCCCAGTCGAGGGCGAGATCGCCGAACGCATCGGGC
>DATHYU010000370.1:0-2961 GCA_035458965.1 Acidimicrobiia bacterium
CTCTTGATCGAGGTCGTGGACCTTCCCGCTCCATTCCGGATACGTGTCCCAGTAGGTCACGCACGGCGACATGATCTCCAAGAAGGCGAAGCCGCGACCCTCGCGGGCGTAGCGCAGCGCCTCGACGACGAGGTCCACGAGCTGATCGGCATCGGAGGTGTACCCGCGGGCGAGGAATCCTGCGCCCACGGCGAGCCCGAGGCGGATCCCGTCGAGGGCCGCCGGGTCGTTGCCGACGCCGGCCGTGGGAGAGTTCTGACCCTTGGTCAGCCCGTACACCCCGTTGTTCATGATGATGTAGACCATCGACGGGTTGCGCCTGAACGTATGGACCAGGTGCCCGCCGCCGATGGCGTAGCCGTCCCCGTCACCGCCGGCGGCGATCACCGTCAGATGGGGTGCCGTGAGGGCGAGACCCGTGGCGGTCGGCAGCACCCGGCCGTGCAGCGTGTGGAAGCCGTAGCGACCCATGTTGTTCTGGATGCTCCCGGAGCAGCCGATCCCGGCGATGACCGCCGTCTCGTGAGCTGGGATCTCGAGGCGGTCGAGGCCGGCCTCGAGGGCGCCCTGCACGCCGAAGTGCCCGCACCCTGCGCACCAGACGGGTGCGGCGGGCGGATAGGTCATGGTCATCGGCGTACCTCCTCGGAGATGGCCGTGGCGATTCCCCCTGCCGTGAAGGGGAGCCCGTCGTAGCGGATGAGGGGATGGAGTCGGTCGAGCGGGATCCCGACACTCGCCAGCACCGCTCGTAGTTGCGCAGTCGCCGAGTGCTCCACCACGAAGACATGCTCATGGGACTCGACGAAATCACGAACGTCGTCCAGGACCGGCCACACCGTGCGCGGCTGGAAGACGGAGGCTTCGACGCCGTCGGCCGACAAACGTTCGAGCGCCTCCCGGGCCGGCGACGCCGCCGAGCCGACCGCGATGATCCCCACGTCGCCTTCGCCGGTGACCACGCCTCGCGGCAGGTCGGGCGTGAGCGTCGTGACCTTCCTCAGGCGCTTGTCGACCTGGGCGATGCGGTTGTCGGGACGGACCCAAACCTTGCCCCACTCGTCGTGTTCGTTGCCCGTGACCAGGCTCATGCCGCCCGGCGTCCCGAACGGCGCCCACGGTGAGATCCCGCTCTCGGTGACCGCGTAGCGTCGATACTCCGGCATCGCAGCGACGGTCTCGGCATCGATCGTGTGAGCGAACTCCTGGACCTTGTCGAGGGGGAGGGGGCTCACCGTGTAGGCGTTCTGCGAGAGAGGCTGATCCAGGGCGATGAAGACCGGGCCCTGCATGCGCTCGGCGAGCTCGACGGCCATGACCGCGATCTCGAACGCTTCGTAGGGGTCGGAGGGAGCCAGCACCAGCCGGGGGAAGTCGCCGTTTCCTCCGTAGACGAGCATGCCGATGTCGCTCTGCTCGACCTTCGTCGGCATCCCGGTGCTCGGTCCGGCCCGCTGGCAGTCGACGATCACCACCGGCACCTCGGCGGCGCCGGCATGGGAGATGGCCTCCTGCATGAGGGCGATGCCCGGACCGGAGGTCGACGTCATCGCCCGGGTGCCGCCAAGCGATGCGCCGAGGCACATGTTGATGGCGGCGAGCTCGTCCTCGGCCTGGAGGGCCACACCGCCGAGGGCCGGCAGGTGCTTCTCGCACCAGTCGAGGATCTCGGAGGCCGGGGTGATCGGGTATCCGGCGAAGAAGCGCCCGCCGGCCGCAGCGAAGCCCATGGCGGTGGCGTCGTTCCCGGACACGAGGACGCGGTCGTCGGTCTCCGGTGCCTCCGGCTCGGGTCCGGAGCCGAAGCCGGCCTCGTCCGCCTCGTCGAATCCGGCGGCGAGGGCCTTCACGTTGGCTTCGATGACCGGAGGTGCAAGCCGGATCAGACCGGTGCGCAACGCGTCGATCGCCTCCTGATCCCCGAGGCCGAGCACTCGAGCGGCGAGGCCGAAGGCGATGCTGTTCTTGAACAGGTCACGGCGGAGCTCCCGCACGGCGTGGCGGGCGAACATGACCGAGAGCACGGTGACGCCCTCCGGCGCCTCGATCTCGCCCCCCGACGAGTCGAACACGATCGTCCCGCCGGGACGCACCGACGGGCCGAGCTTTTCGATCGCCTCGGTGTCGAAGGCGACGAGCAGGTCGATGTGATCGCCGAGACAGCCCCGGGGGACGCGGGTCGCCCGTGTGGTCGCCGCGGCGTGGCCCCCCTTGATCCGCGAACCGACGTTGCGGTGGAGATACAGCTGGAAGCCGCGGGCGGCGAGGACGTTGCCGAGCAGGTTCGCCACGGTGAGCGAGCCGTCCCCGCCCTGGCCGGCGACGGCGATGGTGAGATCGTCGAGCTCGACGAGGTGGGTCTCGCGGGTGGTCGTCACGCGTCCTCCTTCGGGGCGCCCGGACCGTGCGTGTAGTAGCGCTTCGGATCGAGGAAGCCCTCGGCGGCGCGTTGCTCGTAGGTGGGCATGCGGGCCGGGTGAGGCCGGTTCTTCTTCTTGAGCGCACTCAGGCGCTCGAGGAGCTGCGGACCGCGCGGCTCGTCCTCGAGCGGCCGGGTCTCGATCACGCCGGCATCGAGAGCGTCCTGGATGGCGCGATGGCCGGCCTCGGTGCGCACGAGGGTGTACGTCCAGCCGTCGAGCCCGATGCCGCCGGCGCCGATGTCGGCGTTCTCGGTCGAGTAGTCCACGCAATACAGGCACGCGGGCCGTGCCCACCGGCCGTACTCCTTGAGTGAGGCGTTGATGACCTCGCCGTCGTCGAGCCGGACGACGACCTGGCCCTTGATGTTGATGTTCTCGATTCGCAAGGGGTCGACGCCGATCATCTCTCCGAGCTTCTCGATGCTCTCGTGGGTGAAGGATTCGGAGCAGAAGAGCCCGATGACGAGCGACACGTTCTTGCGGTACCAGGTGGCCATCGAGATGCGGATGCCGGAGTACTGCTGGAGGCGGACCGCGT
>DATHYU010000371.1:0-5365 GCA_035458965.1 Acidimicrobiia bacterium
TCCTTCGTCGACCCCGGACCGGATGTACTCGAGCACGCGCTCGTAGTGCGCCCGGAAGGCGAGGGGTCCCATGTCGATCCCCGACTCGAGGGGATCGCCGAGCGTGAGCGCAGCCGCCAGCTCGACGACGTGCCGGATGAAGTCGTCGGCGATGTCGCGGTGCACGTACACCCGGGAGGTGGACTGGCACGACTGGCCCTGGGAGCGCGCGAAGTTCATCCCCCGGATGGCGGCCTTCGCGGCCGTCTCGACATCGACGTCGGGCAGCACGATCATCGGGTTCTTCCCGCCCAGCTCCAGGCTGACGTGCTTGACGTGCTCGGCGGCGGCCCGCATGACCGCCTTCCCGGTCGGCACGCTTCCCGTGAACGCGACGCGCGGGATCCCCGGATGCTCTGCGATGGCCGCACCGGCGCGGCGTCCCTGCCCGGTCACGACGTTGAACACACCCGGGGGGAGGAACTCCTCGCTGATCTGGGCGAGCCGGAGGGCCGACAGGGAGGCCTGCTCGGGCGGCTTCAGGATCACGCAGTTGCCTGCCGCGAGGACGGGAGCGCTCTTGCCCGCCGCGAACTTGAGCGGGTGGTTGAACGGGATGATCCGGCCCACGACCCCGTAGGGCTCGAGAAGTCCGTACGCGAACTGACCGTCCCCGTTGAGCGACGACGCACCCTTCAGCTCGGTGGCCAGACCTGCGAACATCCGCATCTCCCGGCATCCGCCGGCGACGTCGTTGCGCATGGCGTCGATGGGGTTGCCCACGTCGATGGCGTCGATCTCGGCGAGCTCCTCTATGTGCTCTTCGACCCGGTCCGCGAACCGGCCGAGGATCTCGCCCCGCTGGATGGGCGTCACCGCCCCCCACTCCCGGGCCGCCCTCCGGGCGGCCTCGACGGCTCGGTCGACATCTTCGGGAGCGGCGTCGGGAAACGTCGCCACCACCTCCTCGGTGGTCGGGTCGACGCTCTCGAGCGTCGCCTTGTCGGCGCTGTCCGTCCAGGCGCCATCGATGTACATCTGTGACGACGACAGTGCGTCGACGGCTGCTGATCTGCTCATGGGACGAACCTCACTTTCCGGTGCGGACGTCGATCACGGCGACGCCACCCTCCTTCACGACCTCGACGGCACGCGCCAGGCTCGGACCGAGATCCGAAGGATCCTCGATCGGGCCCTCCGCCCACGCCCCCAGGCTGCGGCCCAGCGAGGCGAAGTCGACATCGGGGTCGGTCACCACCGTGCCGATGTGCGAGCGGTCGACCGGCCGGCCCCTCATGCGGGCGACCTCTGCCTGATGGTGCTCGTCGTTGAGGTACGACCGGTTGTTGTTCACGACGATCAGCATCGGGATCCGATGATGGGCGGCCGTCCAGATCGCGCCGGGCGCGAACAGAAGGTCGCCGTCGCCGATGATGCCGACGGCGAACTCGCCCCGGTCGCGCGCCGCCAGGCCTCCCCCGATGAGGGCGCCCGGGCCGTAGCCCATGCCGCCGCCGCCGCTGTGCCCGAGGAAGCGGCCCGAGCGATCGAACCGCCAGACGCCTTCGGGCCAGCTCCTCGTGTTCCGCAGCGTCAGCAGCCACGGAAGCCCCTCCACCGCCGCGTACACCTCCGCCACCATGCGCGGCACCGAGATCGGCCGATCGTCCCAACGCCGGGCGACGGCGTCCTTCCTGCGCTCGTCGAGGGCGCGTCGCCGATCCGACAGGTCGGCCAGCCGGCCCGCTCGTCTCCCCCCGAACCCGTCGTCCATCTCGGCCGCCGCCTGCACCCGGGTGGTCAGCTCCCGGAGCCCCAGCAGCGGGTCGGACACCAGGTGGACGGTCCGCGGGGCCGCGACGTGGTCGGCGTTGGACCACGACCCGACGGCCAGCGACCGCGCCGACAGGTCGATCACCGCCGGCGTGGCGCCCGCCCGGTCGAGCAGCCAGCGGACATCGTGCACGTCGACCACCAGGAGCACGTCGGCATCGGCGAGCACGGAGTCGTCCCCGCTGAAGCACAGCGAGTGATCGGTGGGGACGGCGGTCAGGTTGCGCTCGTCGCGGCCCGCCGCCCCGAGGGCCTCCATGAGGTCGACGAGCGGCGCCGAGGCGGCCGGGTCGAGCCCGATGCCGCCCGCCACGATCACCGGGAACTCCGCCCCGCACAGGGCGGCGACGGCCGCGTCCAGATCGTCGGGGTGAGGAGCCATGCGAACCGGCGGCGCGGTGGCCCCGGCGGCGACCTCGAGGCCCTCCGCCACGTCCTCCTGGACCGCGGCGTCGATGGTCACGTACGTGGGACCCGTCGGTGCCGAGGCGGCGACCCAGTGGGCGCGTCTGATGGCGTCGAGCGTGGCCTGCGCCGAGACGGGCTCGGCGTCCCACTTCACGTACGGCCTGACGAGCTCCACCTGGGTGGCGGCGGAGTGGAACCAGTCGATCGGACGGCGTGACCGGGGATCCGCCGGTCCCCCGCCGCCGAGCACCACGAGCGGGGTGCGATCGCACCAGGCGTCGTACACGGCCATCGAGGCGTGCATGAGGCCCACCAGGTTGTGGACGGCGGCGAATCCGACCTCCCCGCTGGCCTTTGCGTACGCATGGGCGGCGGCGACGGCGATCTCCTCGTGGGTGCACAGGATGATCTCGGGAGACCGGTTGCCCGCGTGGTTCACCACCGAGTCGTGGAGCCCGCGGAAGCTGGATCCGGGATTGAGCGGGAGGTACCGGCAGCCGAGGTCCGCCAGCACGTCGACCACGGCGTCCGAGACGTACCGGCTCATCGTGACCCCTCTCCGGGCACTCGGCTCTCCCGCCATGCCATCGGTGCCGTGCGGCGATGGTACCCCGCAGAGGCCCCGCCCTTCCTCGGCCGCCGCCCCGGCCGGGGCCGCCGCCGTGAGGACGCCGGGGCGGTCACAGCTCGATCTCCACGCGTTCGTCCGCGGGGACGGACGCGAGGGCACCGAGGGCCGCTCCCATCGACTCGATCGCCGAGCCGCACGAGGCGAAGAGGGTCCGTTCGCCGTCGGAGCGGACCCAGTCGCTCTTCCCGGCGATCAGGTGCCCCAGCTCTCCGACGACGTCGTCGAAGGAGAAGGCGCCCTCGCGCTCGGCGAGCAGCAGCTCGCCCTTCTCCGCCCGGGCGGCCACCATCGTGTCGACGACGACGGTGGACGTGCGCACGGTCTCGGTGTCCAGTTCCCGGTGCCCCGGGTAGTGGGCGCCGATCGAGTTGATGTGGCACCCCTCGGCGAGCCACGCCGACGAGACGATCGGCTCGGTGGCCGTCGTCACCGTGACGACCACGTCGGCGCCCTCCACGGCCTCCTGCGCCGTGCCCGGGAGGACCACCGCGGGCAGGCCTGCGAACTGGGCGACCATCCGCTCGGGATTGCCCGGGGTCTTGCTCCACACCCGGACCTCGTCGAAGTCGCGCACGGCCAGGGCGCCGGCGAGGGCGGCCCTCGCCTGGCGACCGCTCCCGAGGATCGCCAGACGCCGGGCGTCCGGACGGCTCATCTGCTTGATGGCGACCGCCCCCATCGCGCCCGTCTTCAACCAGGAGAGGTGGGCACCGGAGATGATCGCCTCGCACGCCCCCGTTGCGGCGTCGTACAGCAGGTACAGCTTCTGACGGCGGTTCACGGTCGTGAGCCGCTTGTCACCGCCCTTGGGCGCCCCGGTGTAGACGTTGGCCACGAGGCGGCCGAGGCCGTCCGAGGCGGCCGTCAGGCTCAGCAGCCGGGCCCCGCCGTCGACGGCCACCACCTTGCGCTCGGTCACGTCGAAGCCGCCCTCGCCCGCGGCCGCAAAGGCCGACTCGACGGCTGCCACGCACTGCTCCATCGACAGGTGACGCCGCACCTGGGCATCGGAGATCACTACCGCCATCGGGTCATCCTCCCTCCTCCGGTGGCCGATCGACGAGCCCCGCCCGGCCGTGCCCGCACTCACGCCGCATCGCTCGGGACCTCCTCGTCGCGCAACAGCCCGTCGAGATGCGACAGCCCGGCCGGCACGAGGAGGCCGATCCCCACGACGAACACCGCCGCCGCGATGAGGGCGACGCCGATGCTGGTCCACGAGGCGATCAGCCCGGCCATCAGCGGCGCGACGAACTTGCCGGCGTTGCGAGCGGTGCCGTTCAAGGCCACGAGGCCCGCCCGCACGTGGTCGGGCGCCCCCCGGGCCGCGTACGCGGATTGGACGACGGCGACCAGGCCGTCGCCGAGAGCGAAGATGACTGCGGCGGCGAGCGCCCAGGCCAGGCCGTTCGCCGTGGCGAACCCGACCAGCCCGAGGCTCACGGACACCAGCGCCCCCGCCATGAGCCGACTCGGTCTGGCCCGTCCCGCCAGCCTGCCGGCGAGCAGGGCGCTGGTGAAGCCCAGTCCGGCCGTGAGGCCCATGACCAGCCCGACCTGGGACAGCGACATGTCGAGGCGGCGAACGAGATCGAGGGGGACGTAGGCGAGGGCGGTGAACCTCGCAAAGAACCGGATGAAGCCGAGCGACAGCACGCTGCGGAACCCCGGGCGCCGGACCGCCGCCACGGCGTCGCGCAGGTACCCGGACCGGACCGGGCCCTCAGGACGGCCCCCCTGGAGCATGAACAGGGCCGCGATCGAGGGGAACACGAGGATCCCCTGGACGGCGAACGGCAGGTACCAGGCCATGAGGGCGAGTTGGGCGCCGATCATCGGCACCACCAGGTTCGCCGTCGCCATACTGACCTGGCGGGTGGCCTGCGCCCTGACCTGGGCGAGCCCGGCGTAGGCGTCGCCGATGAGGGTGACCGTCAAGGGCATGATCGCTGCGAACGCCACCCCCTGGACGGTGCGCCAGACGAGCAACCATTCGAAGCTCGAGGCGGTGGCCTGGGCGAAGCCCATCGCGGCGTACAGCAGGCCGGCGCTGGCGAAGACGACACGGCGGCCGATGATGTCGGCCATCACACCCAACGGGACCCCCAACAGCACGCCCGGCAGCACGTAGACGCTGGTCACGAGGCCGACCTGGAAGTCGTCGATGCCGAACACGTCCTGCACGAGCGGGAGCGTCGGCGCCACGGCATGGATGCCGAATGTGAGCGACACCGCGGTCCCTGCCGCCAGGACCAGCTGCGAGCTCGCGCGGCCGTTCATCGGCCCTGCTCAGCCGTGGGCCGGCCCAGCCTCGGGACTGCCGTACACCGCCTGGCTCCAGGTCTCGTCCTCGCCGCCGATCCAGTCCTCCAGCACGGCGATCACTTCGTCGGCGGTGACCTCGAGTCCGCTCAGGTCCTCGCCTCCTGCGACGCCCTCGAGCCCGACCCGGGCCTCCTCCAGGGCCCGCTTGCGGCTGGCCGCCTCGTCGATGAGGTCGATCGCCTTGTCGGG
>DATHYU010000372.1:0-2058 GCA_035458965.1 Acidimicrobiia bacterium
TTCTCGCCGGCGGTGACGAGCGCGGCGAGGTCGGGATCGAGCTGCTCGGGACCGAGCAGGGTGATGCGGGCCATGGTTTCCCCCTCTACAGGGCGACGGTGGCCGAGCCGGCGACGGTCCGGGTGCCGTCGTCGCGGTCCAGCCAGACGTCGCAGTCGACGAGCGTCTCGCCGTCCTCTTCGCGGACACCGGTGACGACGCCACCGGCGGTCACATGGTCTCCGGCGAAGACGTTGGCGGTGAACCTCGCCCGGATCGTGCGGATCGAGGCCGGTCCCGCCCAGTCCATCAGCATCGTCATGACGTAGCCCAGGTTCGCGGGGCCCTGGTTGATGACCGTCGTCCCGTTGCCCTTGGCGATGACCTCGTTCGGATCCCAGTGGATCGGGTTCGGGTCGCGCAGGATCGCGGCGTAGGTCTTCATCTTCTCGGGCGACACCGACTCGACGACGAGCTCGGGGATCGGGGTCCCGATGTCGATGCTCATTCGTCGTCCTCCGATCTCAGGAAGATCCACGAGTTCGTGACGGTGACGGCCGGCTCGCCGTCGGGCTCGACGAGCTGGAGCTGGAACTCGACGGCGTCGAACAGTCCGGCTCGCCTGCCGCGCTTGCGCTCCACGCTCAGGATCTCGCCGCGCACGTCGTAGGTGACATACTCGCGCAGCGGGCGGTGGATCTCGTAGACGTACTCGCCGGCCCGCACGGCCTCGGCGCTCTCGGCGTGGCAGACGTCGAAGAACTCGGCCATCGTGATGCCCATGCCACCCATCGGCGCCGAGAAGCAGAAGGCGGGGTGGCACATCCCGTCGGGCAGCTGGTCGCTCAGCATGACGTCGGTGAGCAGGTAGTTCTCCCAGTGCTCGATCGTCTTCGTCCCGCCGGGGAACCGCCAGCCGACGATTCCCTGCATCGTCTCCTCGGATACGGGCATGGTCACCTCGTGGCGCAGGGGCGTGGCCGGGATTCTACGCTTACCTACCAAACGTTTGGTTGGAAGGAGCCGTGATGGTGGATGAGGCGAAGCTGCAGGAGCTCATCGACGCCCGGGAGATCGAAGGTCTGATGATCCACTACTTCGATCGGGTCGACGCCCTCGACACGCTCGGGGCGGTGGAGATCTTCACGGACGACATCGAAGGCGACTTCATGACGGGGAAGGTCTATCACGGTCCAGCGGCCATCGCCCGGGCGCTCGGGCGGATCCTTCTCCAGTACCGCCACACCAGCCACCACATCTCGAACCATCGCTCGATCATCACGGGTGACACCGCGACGGCGTTCACCTACATCTACGCGTTCCACCGCTTCCCCGACGACTCGACCTGGCACCTGTACTCGCGTCACGAGGACGAGTTGCGCCGCGTCGACGGGCAGTGGAAGGTCTCGAAGCGGACGCTGGCATCGCTCGACTCCGTCCCCCGCTGGGAGAAGGTCTCCGACGACTGGTACTACGGCCACCGCGGCCGCCTGACCCACGACGAGGCCCGGGAGAAGCTCGGGCTGTAGGGCGCTCAGCGGTCGAGGCGGTAGGCCGGTTCGACGTCGTACGAGAGGGTCACACCACCGGGATCACGAGGGCGCTCGGCCGATCCGCGTCGTGGAACACGGTCTGGTCGGCGACGATCGCATCGTCGAGGGTCCCGACGCCGGGTGCCTCGCCGGTTCCGAGGTTGACGTCGAAGCGGGGGAACGACGCGGAGGCGAGCTGCAGGCCGATGCGGTGGCCGGCGGCGAAGGTCCACGACACGTCCCACAGGTCGACGGCGACCTCGACGGGCTCGCCGGTGGCCACCGGGTCGTGGGCGTTGAACCCGTTGCGGTGGCGGAGCCGCACGTACCCGTCGGCGACGAGCATCCGGGTGCCGTCGGGATGGACGTCGACGAGGACGGCGGACACGTCGGCATCGGCCGCCGAGGTCGCCACCCATCCCTCGAATCGGACGTTCCCGGCGATCTCGACGGGGTCGTCGAGCGGCGCCGTGTCGTAGACGAGCACGTCGTCGCGGGCGGCGACGTCGGCCATGTCGCCGAGTCCCGCCTCCACCACGGTGGGCAT
>DATHYU010000373.1:0-2169 GCA_035458965.1 Acidimicrobiia bacterium
CGGCGAGCTTGGCCATCGACGAATGGTCCAGCGCCTCGCGGGGATCCTTCCTGGCGCGGAGGGCGGCGCGGTAGGTGAGCAGCGACGCTCCCTCGAGCTCGGTCCACGAATCGGCGATCATCTCGGCGACCGGTCCGAGCCGGGCGAGGGGCCGGCCGAACTGTTCCCGTCCCGCCGCGTGGTGGGCCGCCTCGGTGAGGGCTCCCCGGGCCAGCCCGAGCGCTGCGCCCGCCACGGAGACGCGGAACACGGCGAGCGTCTCGAGCACGACGTCGAATCCCGTCCCGGCGGCGCCGATGCGCGCCGAGGCGGGCAGGCGGACGTCGTCGAAGCCCACGGTGCCGAGCACGTGCGGGGCGATGATCTCCGGCTCCGGCTCGGTGCTCAGCCCGCGGACGCCGGCGGGGACGAGCACGGCCGAGTACCCGTCTCCCTCGCGGGCCAGGGTGGTGTAGAAGCCGGCGGCTCCGGCGTTCGAGATGAACGACTTCTCGCCGTTCAGGACGAGCTCGTCACCGTCGGTGACGAGGGTCGTGCGCAGGTTCTTCAGATCGGATCCCGCCTCGGGCTCGGTGAGGGCGAGGGCGGCCAGCACCTCGCCGGTGGCCACCTTCGGAAGCCACTGCGCCCGCTGTTCGTCCGATCCGTGCGCGCTGATGGCGTACGAGCCGATGCCCTGGAGGGCGAAGAGCGAGTCGAGATGGGCCGAGACGCCCATGAACGCCTCCCGGACGAGGCAGACCGCCAGCGGGTCGATCGTCTCGAGGCGCCCCCCGTGGGCGGCCGGCACCATGTACCCGCAGAGGTCCGACAGGATGAGCGCTTCGTGCATCCGGGGATGGACCTCGCTCATGCGATCGGCCTCGACGGCCAGATGCTCGACCGAGGCGGCGAAGGCCTCGGCCTCCCGGCGGATCGCCAGGGCTGTCTCGTCGAGCTCGAAGTCCACGGTCCCTCCCGTCCGACGCCCCGCTGCGGCGCCCGTTCTCGCAATCTATGATCATAGATAATCCGAGGCGGGGAGTGCGGTGTCGAGCATCGAGACAGAGCGCCGGGGCGAGGTCGCCTGGATCCGGCTCGCCCGACCCGAGCGCTACAACGCCTACGACGCCGAGATGGCCGCCGAGATCACCGAGGCCGTCCACGACGCCGGGGACGCCGGTGTCATCGTCATCACGGGCACGGGCAAGGGCTTTTGCGCCGGCGGGATGCTGTCGCCGGACGCCGGGCTCGACGAGGCCCTCATGCGCCGCCTGTACCGGTCGTCGATCGAGCTGTTCGACGCCATTCGCATGTCGCCCCGGCCGGTCATCGCCGCCGTCAACGGTGCCGCCGCCGGGGGCGGGAACGAACTGGTCGTCGCCTGCGACCTCGCCGTCGCCGCCGAGTCCGCCACGTTCGGCCAGACCGGCCCGCGGGTCGGGAGTGCCCCCGTCACGGGCGGGACGAACCTCCTCGCCGTGCAGGTGGGGGAGAAGCGGGCGAAGGAGATCTCCTTCCTGTGCCGCCGCTACACGGCCGCCGAGGCCCTCGAGATCGGTCTCGTGAACGCCGTCGTCCCCGACGGCGACCTCGAGGCCGAGACGACCCGGTGGGCCGACGAGCTGCTGCAGATGAGCCCTCGGTATCTGGAGATCGCCAAGATCTCGTCGAACGTGTGGTGGAACGCCACCAGGGACTCGTTCCTGACCGGCGTCGGCATGCTCGCCCAGGCCATCGGGAGTGACGACATGCTCGAGGGCATGCGGGCGTTCTCCGAGAAGCGGCCGCCCCGCTTCCGCGACCTCCGGACGGACGACTGATGGTGCGCACCTACCGGGATCTCGTCCCCACGATCTCGGACCGGGCGCTCTGGACCACGCCCCACGTGCTGCGCCGCCGGGCGGACACCCACGGGGGCTCGATCGCCCTCGACTGCCCCGAGGAGGCCCGGACCTGGACGTATCGCGACCTGCTCGACGCCGCCGAGCGGGTGGGGACCTCGCTGCTCGCCGCCGGGGGCGAGCCCGGGGACCGGGTGCTGATCCTCATGCAGAACTCGTCGATGCTCGTCCGCACCTGGCTGGGCTCGCACATGGCCGGGATGGTCGAGGTGCCGATCAACACGGCGTACCGCGGCCAGTTCCTCGAGCACCAGACGTCGACCGTCGGGCCCAGGTTCGCGGTCAT
>DATHYU010000374.1:0-2379 GCA_035458965.1 Acidimicrobiia bacterium
GACTCGCCGACGTCGCCGGCGAGGCCCCCTAGCGGGTGACCCTCCCGTCCTGAGCGCTACAGGTTGCCGCGCTCTGCCTGATCCCGCTCGATCGCCTCGAACAACGCCTTGAAGTTCCCCTCACCGAAGCCCAGGGCGCCGCGCCGCTCGATGAACTCGTAGAAGACCGTCGGGCGGTCCTGCATCATGCGCGTGAAGATCTGCAGCAGGTGCCCGTGGTCGTCCTGGTCCACGAGGATGCTGAGGCGCTTGATGGTCTCCACGTCGACCTCGAGATCGGGCACGCGGTCGAGGACGTCGTCGTAGTACGTGTCGGGAACGCTCATGAGGCCCATCCCCCGGCGCCTCGCCTCGGCGACCGTCTCGACGAGGTCGCTCGTCTGGATGGCGATGTGCTGAACGCCCGAGCCGCGATAGAACTCGAGGTACTCCTCGATCTGGCTCTTGCGCTTGCCCTGGGCCGGCTCGTTGATCGGCAGCCGGATGACCCCGCTGCCGTCCCACACCACCTTCGACATGAGGGCCGAATACTCGGTGGAGATCGCCTCGTCGTCGAAGTGACGGAGGAGGACGAACCCGAAGACCCGCTCGTAGAACTCGACCCACTCGTTCATCTGGCCCAGCTCGACGTTCGCGACGACGTGGTCGATCCGCTCGAGGCCGATGGACTGCGCGAAGGAATCGCTCCTGACCCGGTAGCCCGGCGGCGGCCACACGAGATCCTCGTTCTCGACCAGGCTGTGGATGGTGTCGCCGTACGCGGTGATCCCGGCGGTCCGCCAGGTGCCGCGGTCGTCCTCGAGGACCTCTGGCTTGTAGGCCACGTCGGCGCCACGGTCGCGGGCGATCTCGAAGGCCGCTTCGGCATCGGGGACGTGGACGGCGACATCGCGCACGCCGGGTCCGTGGAGCTTGAGGTGGTCGGCGATCGGGTGATCCGGGCCCATGGCTCCGGTGAGGATCATCCGGACGTCGCCCTGCTCGAGGGCATACGACGCCGTCTCCCGATGTCCGGTCTCCGGACCGCGGTAGCCGACGATGCTGTACCCGTGGATGGCGCGGTAGAAGTGGGCGCTCTGATAGGCGTTGCCGACCCAGAACTCGATGTGATGGAAGCCCTTGATGGGGAAGTCGTTCTTGTGGGCGTCGACGGCGTCGGACATGGTCTCCCTCCTCTGGCCGGCGCCCGAGGCGGCGAGGCCGCCGGCTGGTGCGAACGGTAGCGAGCCCCGTCCGCCTCCGCCGGGGTGCGTATCCTCTCGGAACGGTCGGCGTGAGGGAGGACGATGAGCGACCCGGCGATCCGGTATCAACCGGGGTTCGGCAACGAGTTCGAGTCGGAGGCGCTCGCGGGCGCGCTGCCGATCGGTCAGAACAACCCGCAGAAGCCGCCACGCGGCCTGTACACGGAGCAGCTCTCGGGAACGGCCTTCACGCTGCCGAACCACCGGAACCGGCGCACCTGGCTCTACCGCATCCGCCCATCGGTCCGGCATGCGTGGCAGTTCTCCGAGACCGGCTTCGCCCACCACATCCGCACGGCGCCCAGCCGGGAGACCGATCCGCCCATCGGCCAGCTCCGCTGGGACCCTCCTCCGTTCCCCGACGAGGCGACGACCTTCTTCACCGGCATCCGCACGGTCGCCACGAACGGCGATGCGCATCTCCAGACCGGCATGGCCGCCCATCTCTACATGGCCACCGAGTCGATGACCGACACCTACTTCTTCGACGCCGACGGGGAGCTGCTCATCGTGCCCCAGCAGGGGCGGCTCCGATTCGTGACCGAGCTCGGCGTGCTCGAGGTGAGTCCCGGCGAGGTCTGCCTGATGCCGCGGGGCATGATGTTCCGGGTCGAGCTGCTCGACGGCCCGTCGCGGGGGTACATCTGTGAGAACTACGGCGCCTACTTCGAGCTCCCCGAGCGGGGACCGATCGGCGCCAACGGCATGGCCAACCCCCGGGACTTCCTCCATCCCGTCGCGGCGTACGAGGACACGGAGGCCGCCGGTGTCCTCTACGTGAAGTTCGACGGCCGGGTCTTCGCCGTCGAGACCGACTACTCACCCCTCGACGTCGTGGCATGGCATGGCAACCACGTGCCCTGGAAGTACGACCTGAGCCGCTACAACGTGATGGGGTCGATCTCGTTCGACCATCCCGACCCGTCGATCTTCACCGTGTTGACGTCGGAGTCGGACCGGCCGGGAATGGCGAACGTCGACTTCGTCGTCTTCGCCGACCGGTGGCTCGTGGGCGAGCACACCTTCCGCCCTCCCTACTACCACCGGAACATCATGTCGGAGTTCATGGGGATCCTGTACGGCGTGTACGACGCGAAGGAGGAGGGCTTCCTGCCGGGCGGGATGAGCCTCCACA
>DATHYU010000375.1:0-9861 GCA_035458965.1 Acidimicrobiia bacterium
CCGACCCCGCCCAACTCGACGTCGACGGGCTCGACGCCGGTGACGGCTCCGGAGCCTGCGTAGATCCGATTGCCCGACGGCGGCTGGGTGTCCAGCGAGGATGCCGCGGCGGGGATCGGCGGGGGCGGTGGCAGGGTCGACGAGGTCGTGGGATCGGCGACCGTCGGTGCGGGCGCCTCCGACGTGTCGTCGGCGCACCCCGCCGCGGCGAGGAGCATCGCCACGGCGAACGACGCCAGTCGCCTCACTCGGCCGCCATCCGCCGCAGGACCATGTGGAGGATCCCGCCGTGGCGGAGGTAGTCCACCTCGACCGGTGTGTCGACGCGTGCCGTGGTCGTGAAGGCGATCTCGGTCCCGTCCGCCGTGCGGGCGACCACCCGGATCTCGTCGCGGGGCCGCAGGTCGTCGGACACCTCGACGTCGAACGTCTCGGTGCCGTCGAGGCCGAGCGTGTCGGCGTCCTCGCCATCGGCAAAGGTCAGGGGCAGCACCCCCATCATGACGAGATTCGACCGGTGGATGCGCTCGAACGATTTGGCGATCACCGCCTTCACGCCGAGCAGGAACGTCCCCTTGGCCGCCCAGTCGCGTGACGAGCCCATCCCGTAGTCGATCCCGGCGAGGACGACGAGTGGCGTCGCGGCCGCGTGGTACGACAGGCTGGCCTCGTAGACGGGCTTCACCTGGCCGTCGGTGAAGTCGGTCGTGAAGCCGCCCTCGGTCCCCGGCGCGAGCTGGTTGCGGATGCGGATGTTGGCGAACGTCCCCCTGGTCATCACGAGGTCGTTGCCACGGCGAGACCCGTAGCTGTTGAACATCGCCGGCTCGACGCCCCTCGAGACGAGGAACCGCCCGGCCGGGGAGGTGGTCGCGATCGAGCCGGCCGGAGAGATGTGGTCGGTCGTCACCGAGTCCCCGAGCTTCAGCAGCGCCCGGGCACCGGTGATGGGGCTGATCGGCCGCGGCTCGGGCGCGAGGTCGACGAAGAAGGGCGGTTCCTGCACGTAGGTGCTGTCGGGGTCCCACTCGTAGAGTGCCCCGCCGGACACGTCGATGGCGCGCCACTCCTCGGAGCCCTCGAACACCGATGCGTACTGTTCGCGGAACTGGTCACTGCTGATGCTGGCGGCGACGATCTCGTCGATCTCGGCCTGGGTGGGCCAGATGTCTCGTAGATAGACCGGCTCGCCGGCGTCGTCGGTGCCGATCGGGTCGGTCGTGAGATCGATGTCCACCGTCCCGGCGATGGCATAGGCCACGACGAGAGGCGGGCTGGCGAGATAGTTCGCCTTGACGTCCGGCGAGATCCGTCCCTCGAAGTTCCGGTTCCCCGACAGCACCGACGTGGCGACGAGGTCGTGGCTTCGGACGGCCTCACCGATCGGCTCGGGGAGCGGGCCCGAGTTCCCGATGCAGGTCGTGCAGCCGTAGCCGACGAGGAAGAAGCCGAGGGACTCGAGGTCCTCGGTCAGCCCCGCCCGCTCGAGGTACTCGGTGACCACCTTCGACCCGGGGGCGAAGGACGTCTTCACCCAGGGCTTGCGCGTGAGGCCGCGCTCGCGGGCCTTGCGCGCCACCAGCGCCGAGCCGACCATGACGTCGGGGTTCGACGTGTTCGTGCAGGACGTGATGGCGGCGATCACGACGTCGCCGTGCTCGAGCGTGAACCGGGCTCCGTCGAACTCCACGACGGCGCTGCCTTCGTCGGGCTGCTCGGGGGCGTGGGTGCCGCCCTCCGCCTCCCAGCCGAGCACCGTCCCGGACGCAGGGGGGGCCTGCTTGCCGAACCCGTTGACGAGCTCGCGGCGCCACTCGTCCTTCATGGCCGACAGGTCGATCCGATCCTGGGGCCGGCGCGGCCCGGCCAGGGCGGGCTGGACGGTGCCCATGTCGAGCTCGAGGACGGCGGAGTAGAGGATGTCGTGGCTGTCGTCGCGCCACAGGCCCTGCTCGCGGCAGTACTGCTCCACGGTCTCCACGAGCGCCTCGTCGCGGCCGGTGAGCCGCAGGTAGGCGGTCGTCTGCTCGTCGACGGGGAAGAAGCCCACGGTGGCGCCGTACTCGGGGCACATGTTGGCGATGGTCGCCCGGTTCGCGAGCGGCATGGTGGCCAGGCCAGAGCCGAAGAACTCGACGAACTTCCCGACGACGCCGTGCTCGCGGAGCATCTCGGTGACGCGCAGCACGAGGTCCGTCGCAGTGGCTCCCTCGGGCAGCGCCCCGGTCAGTCGGAACCCGACCACCTCGGGGATGAGCATGTAGATCGGCTGGCCCACCATCGCCGCCTCGGCTTCGATGCCGCCGACACCCCAGCCCACCACGCCGAGGCCGTTGATCATCGTCGTGTGCGAGTCGGTGCCGACGAGGCTGTCGGGGAAAAGGATGCCGTCGTGGTCCCAGACGACCTTGGCCAGGTACTCGAGGTTGACCTGGTGGACGATCCCGGTCGCCGGTGGCACGACGCGGAAGTTGTCGAACGCCTTCTGGCCCCACTTCAGGAACTCGTACCGCTCCCGGTTGCGCTCGAACTCCTTCTGGCTGTTGATGAGGAGCGCCATCGGGGAGTTGAACGCGTCGACCTGGACCGAGTGGTCGACCACGAGGTCGGCGGGGACCAGCGGATTCACCTTCTGGGCGCTCGCCGGGTCGCCGGTCATCCGGACGATCGCGGCGCGCATCGCGGCGAGGTCGACGATGGCGGGCACGCCGGTGAAGTCCTGGAGCACGACCCGTCCGGGGTTGAAGGCGATCTCCGTCTCGGCGACCTTCGAGGCGTCGTAGCCGGCGAGGGCCTGGACGTCGCGATCCTGGACGGTGTGTCCGTCGTGGTTGCGGAGGACGGACTCCAGCAGCACCTTGACCGAGTACGGGATCCGGTCGATGTCGCCCATCTCCTTCAGCGCTCCGAGGCGGTAGACGACCCGCTCGCCGAGCGGCGTCCGGATCGTGGCGCGGGCTCCGAAGGGGTCGTGCGAGGCGCTCGGCATGGGCTCTCCCGGGGTCGTGTTCAGGCAACCGAGGATACCGGTCGCCGATCTTCAGTCGGCCGCCTAGCCCGCCGTCCGGGTCGCCCGGAACTCGGTGATGCAGGCCTCTTCGGGCGTCTCGTGGGGCGTCACGACCACGGGCATCCCGCGAGCGGCGCCCGCCGCCTCGAGCAGCCCGGCGACGATGCCCTGGTCGAGCTTGCACACGACTTCGGGGTGCCGCTGGGCGGTGCGGCCGAAGGGGCAGTGGTTGGTGAGGAGCAGCCGGTCGTCGGTCTCGGCCCGCATGCCGAAGCCCACGCCCGTCATCGCCCGCGACACGGCGGTGATGGCGTCGGCGACTCCCTCCTCCTCGGGGAGCCCGATCTCTGCGGCGAGCTCGCGGGCGTACGCCCGGCCGACGTGCTCGGCGATCGCCGGGGCCCCTTCCGGATCGATCTCCTCGATGACGCGGACCAGCAGCTCGGCGAGCAGGTCGTAGCGTCGCGCCGGGTACGACACGAGGATCTCCTTGTCGGTCGCCTCGTAGCCCTTCGCCGGACGGCCGGCGCCCGCATCTTTGGCCGCGGGCCGGTCGGAGACCCGGAGATACCCGTCATCGACCAGGCGGTCGAGGTGGTGGCGGGCGACGTTCGGGTGGATGTCGAACAGCTCGGCGACGCGGCCGGCCGTCAGCGGCTCCGCCGACTCGCGCACCGTGACGTAGATCCCCCGCCGCGTCGGATCGCCGAGCGACGACGCCAGGTCGCCGATGGTCCGCTCGATGTCGTGGGTCGTCATGGCTGCCTCCGGGTGCCGCGGAGGGTACGGGCCCAGTCGTCACTATATTGCTCGGCCCACCACCCGGAGGAGTCCTGTGGTCAGCCGCGACGCCGTGAAAGAGGCCGTCGAGGCCGTCGTCGAACCCGATCTGCGCCGTCCCATCGGCGGGATCGGCATGGTCCGCGAGGTCGACGCGAAGCGTCGCGGCGCCGTGCGCGTCGGGATCGGCGTGCCCACGCCGCAGTGGCCGGCGGACCGTCTGGGCGAGGCGATCGCCGACGCCGCACGCTCCGTCGACGGGGTGGACGAGGTCGAGGTCCAGGTCGCCTTCATGGACACCGCCGAGCAGGCGGAGCTCGCCTCGCGGCTCCGTCTGGGCAAGCCGGAGAAGCCCGGCGGCCAGGGGTCGCGGACCCGGGTGGTGACGATCGGGTCCGGCAAGGGCGGTGTCGGGAAGTCCTCGGTCACGGCGAACACGGCCGTGTCGCTGGCCCGCATGGGCCACGACGTGGCCGTCATCGACGCGGACGTCTGGGGCTACTCGATCCCGAAGATGCTCGGCGTGGAGCTCTCTCCGCAAGCCATCTCCCAGCTGATCGTCCCGCCGTCGGCGCACGGGGTGCGGGCGATCTCGATGGACTTCTTCGTCCCGGCGGACGAGGCGGTCGTATGGCGCGGCCCGATGCTGCACAAGGCGCTCGAGCAGTTCCTCGCCGACGTGTTCTGGGACGAGCCCGAGTTCCTGCTCATCGACATGCCTCCGGGCACCGGCGACGTCGCCATCTCCCTCTCGCAGTTCCTTCCCGGCGCACAGTCTCTGATCGTGACGACGCCGCAGATCACGGCGCAGCGGGTCGCCAAGCGCGCCGCGTTGATGGCCGCCAAGGTCAACCAGGAGGTCGTCGGCGTCGTCGAGAACATGTCGTGGTTCACCGGCGACGACGGCAAGCGGTACTCCATCTTCGGCGAGGGCGGGGGAGCGGCGCTCGCCGAGGAGCTCGGCGTCGAGCTCCTGGGCCGGGTCCCGCTGCAGCCGGCCCTCCGGGAGGGCGCCGACGACGGCCGGCCGGTGGCGCTGGCGGCTCCGGACTCCGAGGCGGCCGGGGCCTTCGACGAGATCGCCCGCCGCCTCGTCGACATCCGGCCGCGGGTCCGCCGCCCGCCCGAGCTCGTGATCGGCTGACGGCCGGGTACGATCCTCGGCGATGAGCGAAACCACCAGCATCCGCGTCAAGTTCGGTCTCATGAACGCCGCCCGCGATCTCGACCTCGAGGTCGAGGACGTCGACGTCCTCCTCGAGGACCTCGCGTCGGCGCTCGCCGGCGACCAGAAGCTTCTCTGGGTCACCGAAAAGGGCGGACACCGCTACGGCCTGGCCGTCGACAAGATCGTCTACGTCGACGTCGAGCCCGAAGAGGCCAAGAAGGGCATCGGCTTCAGCGCCTGAGCCCGACGGGCTTGGCACCACGCGAAACGAGGGCCCGATGGCCCTCGCTCGTCTCGTCGGTCCGGTCGTTTCAGCTGGCGCGGCGGCGTCGCTCGGCGAGCCAGCGCTTCCGCAGCCGGCGTCGCTCTTCCTCGGCGTAGCCTCCCCAGACACCGGCCTCCTGGTTGGTCTCCAGCGCGTAGTTCAGGCACTCCTCCTGAACGGTGCACTGGCCGCAGATGGCCTTGGCGTGCTCGATCTGGTCTACGGCGGGTCCCGTGGTCCCGATCGGGAAGAAGAGGTTCGGCTCGGAGTCGCGACAGGCGGAAAGCTCGCGCCAATCGGTGATCGTCAGCATGGGTGGTGGGTTCCTCCTCCGGCCGGCATGTGAATTCCTTCACAAACCGCTCGGCGAACCCTACGCAGGTCGACTGCGCCGGTCAAGTGGTTTTGGGGGTGAACGAGGGGTATTTTCGGCATGGCGGACGGATTCCGGCGGGAAACACCGATACCCTGGCCCCATGAGCATCGCCGAAGAGCTGCGCGCCGAGCTGAGAGACGCCATGCGGGCGAAGGACAAGCCCCGGCTGAACGTCGTCCGGGGCATCGAGACCGAGGTCGCCCGGACGAAGGCGGAGCCGGGATTCTCCGGCGAGGTCGACGACGACCTCTACCGCTCGGTGATCGGGTCCTACGTGAAGAAGATGGACAAGGCGCGCGAGGAGTTCGTCGCCGCCGGCGAGTCCGGTCGGGCGAACGCCGAGAAGCTCGCGTACGAGATCGAGTACCTGGGCCGCTGGCTTCCCTCCACTCTCGGGGAGGACGAGACGCGGGAGATCGTCCGTGCCGCCATCGCCGAGATCGGACCCGATGCCCCTGTGGGACGGGTCATCGGCCAGGTGATGAAGTCGGGCCGCGAGGGCCTCGACGGCGCGCTCGTCAACCGGCTCGTCCGGGAGGAACTCGGCTCCTGACGTCCTACGAGCCGATGCTCGCGACGCCCTGGCCGGCCCCCTTCTCCGACGACGACTGGGTCTTCGAGCCGAAGTGGGACGGCGTCCGGGCCCTCGTCACGGTCGCCGGCGACCAGGTGACCATCCGGGGTCGCCGCGGCAGCGACTACACCGACCGGTATCCCGAGCTCCACGCCCTGCGCCACGACCGGCCGTGCGTCCTCGACGGGGAGATCGTGGCCATCGTCGAGGGGGTGCCCTCCTTCGAGCGACTGCAGCGACGGATGCATGTCGCCGGGCCCGATCGACGGCTCCAGGGCGACGTGCCCGTCTCGTTCGTCGCCTTCGACATCCTGCACGACGGCGATCCCGTGATCGACGAGCCGCTCGAGCACCGGCGAGAGCGCCTCGAGCGCGTCGCGTCGGGTGCCTGGGGTTCCGTCGGCCCGGCCGTCCCCGCCGACGGGGAGGCCCTGTGGGCGACGATCACGGAGCGGGACCTCGAGGGCATGGTGGCCAAGCGCAGGGGCAGCCGGTACCGGCCCGGGGTCCGCAGCCCCGACTGGCGCAAGATCGCCAATGTCCTCGTGACGGAGGCCGTCGTCGGAGGCTTCACGCCGGGCGAGGGCGGCCGTGGAGCGAGCTTCGGCGGCCTGCTGCTCGGGCGGTGGGACGGCGATCGGCTCCGGTTCGTCGGGTCGGTGGGCACCGGCTTCTCCGACGCCGACGTCCGGTCGATCCGGGCGGCCCTCGACGAGATGACCAGGGAGGGCTCGCCCTTCCATCCCGACGACGCGCTCCCCGCCGGCGCGACCTGGGTCGAGCCGCTGCTCGTGGCCTCGATCGGCTACCGGGACACGACGGCGGCAGGCCGGTTGCGGCACCCCCGGTTCCGCGGGTTCACGGACGACGATCCGCGCGGCCTCGTCTCGGGCTGAACCGTCTCGGGCTGAACCGTCCCGGGCTGAACCGTCCCGGGCCGAACCGTCCCGGGCCGAAGCCGGCCCGTCGGCCGGGCACTCAAGAACCGGTGCCGGGCCGCCGATGAGGCGCCATGGACATCCTGCAGGTGATCGCGGTCACGCTCACGATCGTCCTCGCGATCACGGGTATGCAGATCGCCGCCGAGTTCCTCGCCGAGGAGCAGGCGCTGCGCGAGCTCGACGGGCTCGAGGAGCGCGCGAAGGCGTAGGCGCTAGCCGGCCGCCCGCTTGGCCTTGGTCGCCTCGACGCTCGCCTTGAGGGCCTCCATGAGATCCACCACGCCGGCGGGCTGCTCGGCCTGGTCCGGCACCACGATCTCCTCGCCCTCCGACTTCCGTCTGGCCAACTCCTCGACGGCCTCGCGGGACTCGTCGACCCACTCCGTCGGATCGAAGCCGCGGGTCATGTTGTCGATGAGCATGCCCGCCATCGCCACCTCGTCCTCGCGGACGTCGATCTCGTCGGCGAGGCTCTCGAACTCGGGCTCGCGGATCTCGTCCGGCCAGTACATCGTCTCGAGGATCAGCACCCCCTCCTCCGGGCGGAGGGTGGCGGGATACTCCCGCTCCCGGATGGCGACGCGCGCGAGGGCGATGACACCCCGCTCCTCGAGTGCTCGAAGCAGGATCCGGTACGCCTTCAGGCCGGTCTTCTCGGGAGCGAGGTAGTACGACTGCCGGTAGTAGATCGGGTCGATCTCCTCGAGCGGCACGAACTGCACCACGTCGACGATCCCCGAGCCCTTCTTCGTCATCGCCTGCTCGAGCTCTTCGTCGGAGAAGACGACGTAGCGGTCCTTCTCGATCTCGTAGCCCTTCACGATGTCGTCCCACTCGACCTCGTTGCCGTCGGCCTCGGCGACCCGCTTGTACCGGATGCGGCTGTGATCGCCCTTGCGGAGCTGCTTGAACGACGGCCGCTTGTTGTCCGTGGCCGTGTACAGGCCGACGGGGATCGTCACGAGGCCGAACGAGACGGCACCCTTCCAGATGGGTCGCGGCATGGGGAGGCTCCCGGGATTTCGCGAGTTCAGGGTACTTCGCCCGGACCGGCTTCGGCGTCGGTTCGGACACCGCCGCTACCGTTCCGGGCCCCGACCCGGAGGCCGACCTGGCCGTCGACACGGAGCCGCGGCTCGACGTTCGCGACATCGACTGGAGGACCTTCACCGTCCTCGTCTCGGCGACGGTCTTCCTCGTGCTCTTCGAGTACTACGGGCTGCCGTCGTTCATCCGCGGCACCGAGCTCCACACCTCGATCGCCGACCTCCTCGGCGACGGGTACGCGCCGTACTTCGACCTCATCCCGTATCACTTCTGGGCCCTGGCGTCCCTGGTGGTCCGCATCGGGCTGCCGCTCCTCGTGATCTGGGCGCTGCGGGAGTCGCCCCGCGACTGGGGATGGCGGGTCGTGACCGGCTGGCCCCACATCCGGCCGTATCTCCATTTCCTGGGCCTCATGATCCCGGTCGTGTGGGCCATGTCGTTCCTCGGGTCGTTCCAGGCCAAGTACCCGTTCCACGACGGCGCCGTGCTCGGGGGCTGGCACTTCTGGGGCTTCCAGCTCTCCTACGGGCTGCAGTTCCTCGGCGTCGAGGCGTTCTTCCGCGGGTTCATGGTGTTCGGCCTCGAACGACGGTTCGGCTGGTACGCCGTCCCCGTCATGGTCATCCCGTACGTGATGATCCACTTCGGCAAGCCCGCCCCGGAGACGTTCGCGGCGATCCTCGCCGGCCTCGCCCTGGGCTACCTGGCCTTGCGGTCCCGGTCGTTCCTCTACGGCGCCGCGCTGCACTGGGCGGTGGCGATCACGATGGACGTGATGGTCCTCGGGAGGCAGCTCGGCTTCGGCGAGGCGCTGGGCCGGATCCTCTAGGCATCTAGGCGCCGGTCCCCGCCGCCCTGCCCGCCGGCTTCGATCTCCCGTCGTCAGGCCGCCGGGATACACTCGCGGGACCAGCCCTCGTAGCTCAGGGGATAGAGCGCCGGCCTCCGGAGCCGGGTGCGTAGGTTCGAATCCTACCGAGGGCGCCCTGCTCGTCGGCCCGTCGGCCCGTCGGCCAAACGGCCCGGAGGGCGGCCCGCCTCATCTCACGCCGTGCGCATCGCCTCGGCGATCGTCTCGTGGCCCCGCCTGCCCAACGCCTCCGCGGCGCGCCGTAGACTGCGCCACCGTCCAAAGGAACCTGCCGTGTACCTGCCGTCGCATTTCGAGGAGACTCGGATCGACGAGCTACAGCGGATCATCCGAGACCACCCGCTCGGCGCCCTCGTCGTGGCCGGCCCGAGCGGGCTGGACGCGAATCATCTGCCCTTCGAGCTCGACACCGGCGAGGGTGATGCCGGCGTCCTGCGCACACACGTCGCCCGTGCGAATCCGCTCGCCGGCGAGGCACACGATGGCGACGAAGCGCTCGTGATCTTCCGCGGGCCGGAGGCGTACGTGTCACCCAACTGGTACCCGAGCAAGCCCGAGACCCACCGGCTGGTGCCCACCTGGAACTACCAGGTCGTGCACGTGCACGGGCGGATGGCGATCCGTGACGACGTGAAGCACCTGCGCGGCCTGGTGGCGAGGCTCACGCGCACCCACGAATCGGCCGCAGGAGAGCCGACTCCGTGGCGGATGGCCGACTCCCCCGCGGAGTACATCGACATGATGCTGGCGGCCATCGTCGGCATCGACGTCGTGATCGAACGGGTCGTCGGCAAGTGCAAGCTGAGCCAGAACCGCGAGGCGCGAGATC
>DATHYU010000376.1:0-2529 GCA_035458965.1 Acidimicrobiia bacterium
CTGGGCATCATCGGGTCGGTTCTCATCCTTGCCGGCTTCTTCGCCGTGGATGAGGGTGGAACCGAACTGTCTGGCTCACTCGATGAAGTGGTTGCGAACCTCACCTCGCTGCACGGACGTATCGTGGTGGGAAGCATCATCGGAATCCTGGGTGGGTTGGCGCTCTTCGGATTCGCGACTTCACTTCGGATCCGGCTGTCCCGAGAGGGCGCCAAGGGTGACTGGCTCGGGTCGGTCGTCCTCGCATCCACGGTGGTCACGGCAATCGGGGCGATCGTCCAGGGCTCACTTCGCATCGCCGTTGCAGCGATCGTCAGCACGAATGCCCCGCCTGACGAGATGGTGCAGCTCTGGAGGTTCGACCGAACGACCGATGTCCTGTTCTGGGGATGCCTCGCTCTGGTCGTCACGATGTGCACCGCTGCGTATACGGTCCGACTGCTCCCCAGAGCCCTTGCTGCAGTTGGCCTTGTGCTCGTTCTCGCGAACATCATCCTGATGCCGACCGATCACGGCGGGGTGGGCCTCACCCTCCTGCTCTGGTTGATCGCCGCATGCAGCTCCCTCATCACTCGTTCGAAGTCGCGGATCGGCACGTAGTTCGACCCTGAGCCTCGTTGTCCTTCGGGTGAACACCCTGGAGCCCCGAGGTCCGGTCTACAGCCCCTCGGCCACGAGATCGTGCTCCACCCGGTGGAGCTCCTGTGCGAGACGTTCGTCGTCCCAGCCGAGCTCGCCGGCCATGACCCGGCCGATCGCCTCGATGGAGCTGCGGGCATGGTCTTTGGTGAACCAGGCGAGCCGGCTGCGGCGCTGGACGACGTCGGTGATCGTGGCGGCAGACTCGTGGCGGACCATGTGCACCACCTCGGCGAGTGTGAGCACGCCATCGCCGAACATCTCGGTCAGCTCCGGTCGCTCGTCCATGAGGCGCAGGATCGGCTCGGCGGCGGTGCCGAAGCGGGCGATGAGCTTCGCGTCGTACCCGGCCGGGAGCCCGATGCGCGCCACGGCGGCCTCGACCCGGCGCCGAACGGCGCTGGTGACCCCGGCACCGACGATCCGCACGTGGTCGGTGCGGCTCCGGAGGCCCTTCTCGCGGAGGTGTCTCGCGACCCGGTCGACGGCGTCCTCTGCGATGTGGCGATACCCCGTCAACTTGCCGCCCGCCACCTGGATGTAGCCCGGGCTCAGCTCGGCGAGCATGTGCTCCCGCGACGCCTTCGACGTCGCTTCCCCCGGCCGCCCCGCCAGCACGCGCAGACCCGACCACGACGACAGGATGTCGACGGCCTCCACGTCGAGGTACTCCTCGAGGTGCCGGACCATGTAGGCGACGTCGGCGGCGGCGGTGAGCGGGTGCTCGGGGTCGTTCTCGTAGGGCGTGTCCGTGGTCCCGACCACGGCGTAGCCCCGCCACGGAACGAGGAACATGACCCGTTCGTCCTCGGTCTCGGGCAGCACGAGGGCGGCATCCGTCAGGCCGATCTCGTCCATCGTCACCGTGAGGTGGGCGCCCTTCGACAGCACGAGCGGCACCGGGTCGTCGCCCGACCCCGGCGGGGGAGCGAAGGCTCCCGTGGCCGACACGATCGATCGGGCCTGCACCGTCCAGGTGCGGCCCGAGATGCGGTCGAGCAGGTCGATGTCGTAGCGATCGCCGATGTGCCGGATGGCCGTCGCCTCCACGAAGTTCGCCGCGACCCCGCCGTGCTCGACGGCGGTGGCGGCGAGCATCACGGTGAGGCGCGCATCGTCGGTCTGCGCGTCCTGATAGACGACGCCGTGACGCAGGCCCCTGGTCCGGATCTTCGGGAAGCGCTCGCGGATCTCCGCGACGGAGATCCGTCGCTTCGTCTTCAGCCGGCCCCGGCTGCCGAGCCGGTCGTAGAACCAGAGGCCGAGCCGGAGCGCGATCGGGAAGATGGCCGGGTGGCGAGCCCACCTCGGGGCGTCGGCAAACCCGCGGCCCTTGTAGACGGGGATGACGAAGTCGAACGGCTCGCAGAGGTAGTCGGCGATACGGGCGAGGACCTTCTGCTCCTTCAGGCTCTCGCGAACGAGGCGGAACCGGAGTTGGGGGAGGTAGCGCACGCCGCCGTGGAGCAGCTTCGTCGATCGGCTCGAGGTTCCCGAGCCGAAGTCGTCCCGTTCGACGAGTGCGACGCGCAGACCTCGCGAGGCCGCATCGACGGCGACACCGGTGCCGACCACGCCCCCGCCGATGACGAGGAGATCGAAGGACCCGTCGAGGTGCCGCACCTCGTGATCACGGGCGAATCGGGCATTGGCGAGTCCATCGGCCATCCCGGCCCATTCTCGCGTCGCCCGTGGCGAACCAAAGACGGGCCTGAGTCGACCAGACGGCCTGGCGCGGCGGCGACGCTGCTCCTGGCTCGCGTCGCGGCACCGGAGGCGGCTCTCCCGGTCCCTGAGCGGTGGCACCCCGCCCGTCGACGAACGCCGGGCGGTCACCCCCACGACGACGCCCCCGGGTCCACCCTCCGCAGGCGTCCGTCCCGGGGGTAG
>DATHYU010000377.1:0-4623 GCA_035458965.1 Acidimicrobiia bacterium
TACCTCGTGGACGACCGCAGGGGCCCCGAGGCTGGCTGAGCGTTTCTCCGTCCGTGGCCACGACGGCCTGAACATCGCCGGCGCGCGCCACGGACGCGGAGGGCCGCCGGTGGTCGCGGTCCACGCCACCGGGTTCTGCAAGGAGGTGTGGCAGCCCGTCGTCGCCGACGGCCTCGGGGACTGCGACGTCGTGGCGATCGACCAGCGCGGCCACGGCGAGTCGGACGAGCCGCCGGTGCCCTTCGACTGGTGGGACCTCGGTCGCGACATCGTCGCGGTGCTCGACCATCTGTCGCTGCCGACGGCGGTCGGCGTCGGCCACTCCTCCGGAGCGGCGGCCCTCGTCATGGCCGAGGTGCTGCGGCCGGGCACCTTCGTCGGCCTCGTGCTGATCGAACCGATCGTGTTCCCCGGGCCGCCGATGCGGCACGAGGCCAGCCCGCTCGCCGCAGGGGCCGAGCAGCGCCGGTCGGCATTCCCGTCACGCGATGCCGCCCGGGAGTCGTACCGCGGCCGCGGCCCGTTCGCTCACTGGGACGACCGGGTCCTCGACGCCTATGTCCGCGGCGGGCTCCGGGAACGCGCCGACGGAGGTGTCGAGCTCCGATGCCGGCCGGACTTCGAGGCCGAGTGCTACCGGTCCGGAACGGCCCATGGGGCATGGGATCGCCTCGGCGAGGTCCGCTGTCCGGCCGTCGTCGTGGCCGGCTCGGAGTCGGACCCGCACCATCTCACGCTCGCCGAACGGCAGGCCGACGCGCTCGGCGACGCCGCCGTGGTCGTCGTCGACGGGGCGACGCACTTCCTGCCGATGGAGCGGCCGCGGATCACGGCGGAGATCCTCGCCGACATGATCGAGCAGGTGTGCGGGCCGGCCGGTGATCGGCCATGATGGGCGGGTAGCCGAAAGGGGAGTGGCGTGCGCGAGGATCCCGGTCTCTTCGAGTACTGGCCCTACGAGAACCGCCCGAGGATCACGTGGCCGGACGGCGCCCGCGTCGCCTTCTGGGTGGCCCCCAACATCGAGTTCTACGAGCTCGACCCGCCGCCGAACCCGCTTCGGACGCCGTGGCCGCGCCCGGTCCCGGACGTTCCCGGCTACTCGTATCGCGACTACGGCAACCGGGTGGGGAACCGGCGGCTCGCCGCCGTCCTCGATCGATACGGCGTCCGTGCGTCGGTGTCGTTGTCCGTCGCCGTCTGCGAACAGCATCCCGAGTTGATCGAGATGGGCGTGGAACGCGACTGGGAGTTCTTCAGCCATGGGATCTACAACACCCGCTACTCGTATGGGATGGACGAGGAGCAGGAGCGCGAGATCATTCGGGATGCCATGGACACGATCCTCCGTCACACCGGGAAGCCGTGCGCCGGGTACCTCGCTCCGTCGCTCACCCACACGGAGTCGACGGTGGACCTCTTCGCCGAAGAGGGGGGCCTCTACACCTGTGATCTCTTCCACGACGACCAGCCGACGCCTCTGACGCTCCGGTCGGGCCGCAAGTTCGTGTCCATCCCGTACTCGCTGGAACTGAACGACTCCATCGTCGTGGCCGTCACGAAGGTGGAGCCGCGGCGCTGGGTGGACATGATCAAGCGGAGCTTCGATCGCCTGTACCGCGAGGGCGAGCGGTCGGGCACCGTGATCTGCATCCCGGTCCACGGCTACCAGGTCTCCCAGCCGCACCGCCTCGCGGCGTTCGAGGAGGCCGTCGACTACATCACCGGCCACGACGGCGTGTGGATGACGACCGGGCGCGAGATCGCCGAGTGGTTCATCGAGCAGCACTGGGACGACGCCGTGGCGGACGTGGAGGCCCGGAAGGGAGGCGTGTGATGCCGCTCGATCGGTCGTACCTCGAGTACCCCCACCGCACCTACGGCATGGACCACGACCGGTACCCATGGGAGATGTTGCAGGATCGCCCGCCGGTGACCTGGCCCGGTGGGGCCCACCTCGCGGTGTGGATCAACGTGGGGCTTCCGTACTACCCACTCGATCAGTCCAACTCGCCGTTTCCCCCGCCGCACGGCATGAAGACCGTGTACCCCGATCTCCGTCACTACAGCCTGCGCGAATACGGGCACCGGGTGGGCGTGTACCGGTTCTTCGAAGCGCTCGACGCAGCGGGGGCCCGGGTCACGTTCGCGGTCGCCGCCCGGCTCGCCCAGCGGTATCCCTATCTCGCCGAGCGGCTTGCGGCCCGCGACGACGAGATCGCCTGCCACGGATGGACGATGAACCATCCCCATCACGGAGATCTCGATCCCGGTGACGAATCCGAGCTCGTCGAGCGGTCGCTGTCGGTGCTCGCCGAGGCCACCGGCCGGGCCCCCGTCGGTTGGATGAGCCCCGGCAAGTCGCAGAGTGCCCGAACCCCAGATCTGCTCGCCGCCAACGGTGTCCGGTACATGGCCGACTGGGTGAACGACGAGCTGCCCTACCGATTCCGGACCGACGCCGGGCCGATCGTCTCGATGCCGCTGTCGACCGAGCTCGAGGACTCCACGATCCTCGTCGGTGCCCTCCACGGGGTCTCCGAGTACGTGGACCAGGTCGCCGACGCCTTCGACCTCCTCGACGCCGAGGCGCGACGCGAGGGTGGCCGCCTGCTGGCGCTGTCGGTGCACCCGTGGCTCCTGGGCCAGCCGCACCGCATCGCCGCGTTCGAGGAGATCCTCGGAATGCTCACGAGCCGGGATGGCGTGTGGGTCGCGCCGGCCATCGAGATCGTCGAGGCGTGGGAGGGCCAACAGGCCTGATCGGCCATGACGTCGGGGTAGGGGCCGGATGCTCGGTAGCATCCCGCCCCGTGCTGGTTCCCCGCCCGCTGATCACCGAGCTCGGGGCCACGCTCCGGGCGAGCGATGGGCTCCGGATCGCGGCCGTCGACGTCGACCTGGATCCGCTCGACATCGTGCGCGCCGGGGTCCATGCCTTCGGGACGGCGACGGCCTTCCTGTCACCCGACGGGACCTCGGTCGGCGGCCTCGGTATCGCCTGGGAGGCCGTGGCCTCCGGTTCCGATCGTTTCCTCGACCTCGACGGACGCCTCCGGGACATTCCCGCCGGCTCCGTCGCCCTCGTCGGTGCGTCGTTCGCCCCCGAGGGGGCTCACGACGAGGCGTGGGACGGATTCCCTCCGGGGAGTGTCGTCGTTCCCCAGATCACCGTGGTCCGGCGCGGCGGCCGTTCCCGCCTGATCGTTGCGGTGCCGGCGGGAGGCAACCCGACCATGACCCTTGCCGCGCTCGGCTCGTTGCGGCCACCGCCTGCGGTGCCCGAGATCAGGGTTCCGGACCTGGTCGTGGAGGCGATCCCCCCGGTCGAGGACTGGCGAGACGAGGTGGCCGAGGCGATCGCCGCCATCCGCGGCGGCGCGATGGACAAGGTCGTGCTGGCCCGCTCGCTTCGGGTGCGCACCGGCGGGGTCCTCGACGGGGCTTCGCTCGCCGCCGGCCTCCGCGACCGGTACCCCGGGTGCCGCGTGTTCCTGTGGCAGCGGGGGGAGGCGTCCTTCGTGGGGGCGAGCCCCGAACTGCTCGCGAATCGGGAGGGCACCCGTTTCGAGTCCCGTCCACTCGCCGGATCGGCCCGCCGCGGCGACGATCCCGTCGAGGATCGGCGGATCGGCGACCAGCTGCTGTCGAGCGAGAAGGACCTCGAGGAGCATCGCCTGGTCGTGGAGGACGTGGTGAAGCGCCTCCGCCCGGTGGTGGCATCGATCGACCGCCCCGGGCATCCCGTGCTCGAGCGCTTCTCGACCGTTCAGCACCTGGCCACCCCCATCGCCGGCGCCACCGACGCCCGGCTCCTCGAGTTGGCGCAGGCCGTCCACCCCACGCCGGCCGTCGCCGGTTCTCCGCGCGGCGAAGCCCTTGCGTTCATCGACAAGGTCGAGGCCGTGGATCGGGGCTGGTACTCGGGGATCGTGGGGTGGGCCGACCGCTCCGGGGACGGCGAGCTCGCCCTCGCGCTCCGCTGCGCGCTCGTCCGCGACGGCTCGGCCACGCTCTTTGCCGGGAACGGCATCGTGGCCGCCTCGGATCCGCAGACCGAGGTCCAGGAGACCCGGCTGAAGCTGCGGCCGATGCTCGATCTGCTCTCCGGGGCCTAACGATCCGACAGCGCGGCGTGCACCGCCCGCCGAACGCTGCGATGAAGCTCTCGCTCGACGCCGCGGTCCGTGCGCACCTCGACGACGGACGTCCCGTCCGGCCGCGTGCCGAGCCGGGCGGCCAGGGCCTCGGCATCGTCGGCACGGCTGCCCGCTGCCCCGAGTGACTCGGCGATCGACGCGAAGTCGAGGCCATGGGGTGTCCCGAAGTGCCGCTCGAACACCTCGGGGAAGTCCACCTGGGGGAGGTGGTGGAAGATGCCCCCTCCATCGTTGTTGACGACGATGGTCGTCAGGTCGGCACCGAGGCGGGCGGCGGCCGCGACCGCGGTGAGGTCGTGGAGCGTGGAGAGGTCGCCGGCGAGGGCGTACGTGGGCGTTCCCGAGGCGATCGCGGTGCCGGCGGCGGCCGAGAGGAGGCCGTCGATCCCGTTGGCGCCCCGATGTCCATACGAACGGGCCGGCTCGGGGCGGGTGACGCCGAAGGTGTCGACATCACGGATCG
>DATHYU010000378.1:0-2190 GCA_035458965.1 Acidimicrobiia bacterium
CGGCGTCGCAATAGGGGATGCTGTCGTCGGGATGCCGGGACCGGCGGCTCAAGATCAACTCCGGCTAGGGCGTAGGACCACCCGCCGATAGGGCCCCACGTTCCGAAGCTCGCTATCGGCTGCGCTCGGAGATGCCGGCGCGGAAGTCTCGAAGGACCGGGGTTCGACTCCCCGCACCTCCACGAAGGCGTGTTCGCAGAACACGCACGTGTGTGTTCGCACATACGACCTGAACGGCCCTTTCGGGGGCCGTTCGGTGTGTTGCGGTCCTGGCCGAGGTGGCGCTCGTCGAGGCCGATCACCGATGACCCGGTCGGTCATGTCGTGTCGTCGGTCCAGACGCTGATGGTTGCCGGCTGCAGCGCCTCGATGGCGGCTTCGGCCCAGCGCGCGCCCATCGCCTCGGGTTCGACCGCCCCGTGGAGCGCTGCCGGCAACCCGACTGCCGGCGGCTGCAGCTTGCGCTCAGATGCGGAACCGACCGACGCATTGGAACCGTCCCAACGGCATGAAGCGCGCGATCCCCCTGTTGGCACTCTTCCTCGTCTTCGGCGCGTGCCGGGGCAGCGGAGCCACCACCATCGTTGCGACCGTGGCGGACAGCGCCCTCGAGGCCGATGGTCTCCGTCCGGGCTCTCCGCTCGCCGATGGCGAGCTGCGGCTCTACGTCGGCGACGAACTCGTCGTCGAGACGACGCTCGACGGCGCCGGCCGGGCCGAGCTCGACATCGCCGCTGGCACCTACACGGTGCAGGTCGATCTGCCTATCTCGGGCACCGACTGTTTCTGGGGCGAGACGCTGTTCGACGTCAGCATTCCCGGTGACACGATCGACATCGAGGCCTGGCACATCTGCCCCGGATGAGTCCCGCTGCCATGGACGGCCCGTCGGTGTCACTCGGCGCGTCGGACCGGATTGCAGCCGGAGCCGAGCGGTGGACTCGACACCTATGCCGCGATGACGGCAACAATGCGGTTCATGAGTGAGGGCGAGGTTGGTGGTCGCGGTATTCCGTCGGCGCTGGCCCACGAGTGGCGCGAGATCGGTGGGCTCGGACGGCTCGCCCTCGTCGGGGTGCTCGCCGCCGCGGTGCTGAGCGTCGTCTTGGGGTTCTCGATCACGAACGTTGCCCGCGGTCACCTGCTCGAGGCGCGCGCCGAGATCCTGGCCGCGATCGTTGCGGACCTCCCGGATCCATCTCTGGGTGTCGGCGCACCGGGTTACGCCGCCTTTGACGCCGAGGTGACCGAGCGGCTCCTTGGCGGCGAGACGGTGCAGGTGAAGCTCTGGCGGGCCGACGGCGTCGTGGCCTACTCCGACGATCCCGGCACGATCGGGCGCCGCTTCGATCTCACCGAGCCGGCCCTTCGGGCGTTCTCAGGGGAGTTGACGACGGTCGTCTCGGACCTCGACGATCCCGCCCACGCCGACCATCGGCACCTCGAGTCGCTGATCGAGTTCTATGTCCCGGTCCTCTCCTCCTCGGGCTCGGTCGAAGCGGTCTTCGAGATCGAACAGCAGACGGATCGGCTCGAAGCGGCCCTCGGGCGCATCGAGAGAGATGTCTGGCTGAGCATCGGGGGCGGCCTCGCGGTCGTCGGGCTGTTTCTTGGGGCCCTGGCCCTCGCGCGCGCTCGCGACCTGAATCGCCGCCGCCGCCAGGCCGAGGAACTCCTGAGATCCCTGGTCCACGTCCAGGACGAGGAGCGGCGGCGCATCATCGGTGCCCTCCACGACGACATCGGCCAGCCCCTGTACCGAATCCTCTTCGGGCTGGAGGGAAGCGCCGCCCGCCTCGATGCCGACGACCCGGTCCGCGGCGAGCTGGCCGGGCTCGCCGGCCTCGTTCGCGACGTCGACGGCATCCTCCGCGGTGAGCTGAAGACGCTGCATGCCGGACTCCTCGCGGATCTCGAACTCGGAGACGCGTTGCGCGCCCTCGCTCGGACGGTCGAGGACGAGTCGGGGCTGCGCATCGACGTCCTCGTCGAGACGTCCACCGGCCGTCTCGACGAGGTCCGCCGCACGGCGCTCTTCCGCGCCGCCAGCGAAGCCCTGACGAACGCCCGGAAGCACGCAGACGCATCTTCGGCGAAGGTGACGGTTCGCACGAACGGCCGCCTCGTGACGCTCGAGGTCGTCGACGATGGCATCGGCGGCACGGTCGAGCCCGGCCTGGGGCTCACGAC
>DATHYU010000379.1:0-5488 GCA_035458965.1 Acidimicrobiia bacterium
GGCTCGTCCCCGACCCGGGATGTCGAGGACGAGTTGGTCGAGGACCTGCCCGATCTGACCCAGATCGAGCAGCCGCAGCTTGGCGGCGCCGTCGATCGTCTCCGGGATGCCGTCGCCGTCCTCGTCGGTGATGGTCGCGGCGCCGAGATCGATGAGCGGCGACTCGGTCGGTTCCGGATCGGTGCGCAGGCGCGGGGTGCCGTAGATCTGCTCTCCGCCCTCGGTCACCACGAGCATCCGGATTCCCGCGGTCGGGTCGTCGGCCGCCGTCTCGGCGTCGTTGCGGTAGAGGTACATGTCGACGATCGGGGCCTCGTCGCCCGTGATGAGGAAACGCGTGCCCTCGGTGATGCGCTCGACGGCCTGCTCCTGGGTGATGAAGTTGCCGGTCGACCAGTTCGTGAGCGCCACGTAGACCGTGAAGATGATCGGCCAGATCATCAGCAGGAGGAGGAACACGAGGCCCGGCACGAGCCACCGGAACGCCGATGTCCTCGGTGAGATGAAGATGTAGTTGACGCCGGCCGTCCCGATGAGCATCGAGACGAGGGCGACCGTGGCTCCCTGTTCGAGGAGCGAGGGGACGACGGCGAGGACGACCGCGTCGAGGAGGGAGAGACCGGCGACCTTCACCCAGAATCCGGGGCCGAGTTCTTTGAAGCGAGAAACGATGCCGCCGCCGGTTGTCATGGACGGCGATCGTACCCGACGACGGGATTGCGCTTCCAATCATCGGGACGCGATGAGGGCGGGGCCTCAGGCCCCGCCCTCATCAGATCGTTGCCGCGGCTAGATCAGCCGGCGGCGATGGCGTCACGCACGGCCTGCGCAACCACCGTCAGCGCCTCCTCGGGCGTCTGCGTCTGGTTGTACATGGCGGCGAACGCCTGGCCGAGGTTGGCCCACACGGCCGCCATCTCGGGGATGTTCGGCATCGGGTTGCCGTCGGCCGCGGACTCACCGAACGCCTGGACGTCCGGGTCGCTGGCGACCTGGTCGAACGAGGCGATGTGCGCCGGAGCACGGAGGCCGGCGTTGTACAGCGCGACCATCACGTCCTCGGTGGCGATGTAGTCCAGGACGAACGTCTGGGCGAGGGCCTTCTGCTCGCTGAACGCGTTCACGAAGAAGCCCTGCACGCCCACGAACGGGACGGCGTTGAAGCCGCCGATGTCCGGGAGCGGGCTGACGGCGTACGGGACGCCGGAAGCCTGAACGTCCGGGAGGGCCCACGGGCCGGTCCACATGAAGGCCGCCTGGCCGGTGTAGAACAGGTCGGTCATGACGCCGTAGTCGACCGAGGGGTCGAGGACGCCGTCGGCGACGAGGTCGTTCAGCACCGTGAGGCCGGCGACGGCCTCGGGCGTGTCGATGCCGATGTCGGTCGGATCGAGGCCGCCGTCTGCACTCGTGCCGAACAGGTAGCCGCCGGTGGAGGCGAGGAACGGGTAGTGGTGGAAGGCGTCGTCGATTCCGGGCGTCGCGAGGCACTCCGTCACCGTGTCGCCGAGCTCACCACAGATCGCGAGGACGTCCTCGAGGGTCTCGGGGGCATCCGGCACGAGGTCCGTGTTCCGGTACAGGCCGATGGCCTCGATGGCGTACGGGAGGCCGTAGAGCTGGCCCTGGAAGCTGAACGCGTCGAGGGCGACCGGGAAGAACTCACCGGCGCGGGCGCCAAGGTCCACCGGCTCCACCACGCCGTTCACGGCGAGCTCGCCGATCCAGTCGTGTGCACCGATGAAGATGTCGGCACCTTCACCGAGCGGGCCCTGCTGGACCATGTCGCTGCGGATGTCGCCGAAGCCCTTCAGCTCGATCTCGACGGGGACGCCGGTGGCATCCTCGAACGCTGCCGCGAGGGGCTCGATTACCGGCGTGCGGGTCTCGTCTGCCCAGATGCGGAGCGGGGTGACCGGAGCAGCCGTCGTCGTGGTGGCGGCCTGCGTCGTGGTCGTGGTGGGGGCGGCAGTCGTCGTCGTCGCCGCCTCCGTCGTGGTCGTCGCGGCAGCCGTCGTGGTCGTCGCCTGCGTCGCCTGCGTCGTGCCGGCGTCGTCGTCGTCGCCACACGCGGCAGCTACGAGGGCGAACGCGAGCACGAGGCCCACGATCACCTTCCACTGCTTGAACATGTGATTCCCTCCGTAAGGTGTCCCTCCCGCCCAGAAAGGACGGGAATGGTGTGGCGGCGCGGCCGTTGGAACGGCTTCCATCCGCCAACCGGCTGGAGGTTACCGAGTTCTCGAGGGGTATGCGACCTGCCGAATGTCCCAATTGCGCCCCGTGGCGATGACCGAACTCCCCGGAGCCGACGTCGTCGTCGTCCTCGGCGCGCAAGTCCTCGGTGACGGCCGGCCGTCACCGTCGCTTCGTCGTCGCGTCGATCGGGCCGTCGCCGTCGCCCTGGAGCGCGGTACTGCCTGGTTGGCGGTGTGTGGCGGAACGGGTGGCGGCCCGATGTCCGAGGCCGAAGCCATGCGAGATCTCGCCACGGCCGCCGGGGTTCCCGTCGATCGGATCGTCCTGGAGGACCGCTCCACGACCACCTTCGAGCACGTCGCCAACCTTCGCCCGATCGCTGTCGATCACGGCTGGCGCCGCCTCGTGGTGGTGACGGATCCGTTCCACCTGCCGCGCGCCTGCTACCTCTTCCGACGGGCCGGCTTCGATGTGGAGGGTGTGCCGGCCGAGCGCCGCGGCGCCTCGGCCCGCCGCTGGTGGATCGAGGGCTACCTCCGCGAGATCCCGGCGTGGATCAAGGCCATCTGGCAGGCGAGAAGGCTCTGATCCCGCTCCGCTCGGGCCGTTCAGGCTCTGCTTCCCGCTCCGCGGGGCCGTTTCGCATCTGAGCTGTCTGCTGTCTGCTGTCTGCTGGACTTCTGAGCCGCCGACCGCCGACCGCCGACTCCTACCCAAACGCTCGCTCGACCAGCGCCTGCTGCTCGACCGCATGCACCTTGTGGCTCCCCGTCGCCGGGCTGGCGCTGTTGTCCCGGGCCGACACGTCGGGGATCCGCCCCAGGCGTCGCGTCAGCCAGAAGTACACGTGTCGCCACGGCCCCATGTTGGCCGGCTCCTCCTGGACCCACATGAGTTCGGCGTCGCCGTAGCGGGCGAGCTGGCGTTCGAGTTCCTCGACCGGGAACGGGTAGAGCTCCTCGAGACGCAGGATCGCCACGTCGGAGATGCCCTGCTGCTCGCGATGCGCGGCGAGGTCGTAGTAGACCTTGCCCGAGCACACCAGGACCCGCCGGGCGGACTCGGGCGGGCTCGGGTCCTCCAGGACGGGCAGGAACGCGCCCCGGCCGAGGTCGTCGACCGAGCTGAAGGTCGCTCGCGTTCGCAGCAGGGACTTCGGGGTGAACACGATCAGCGGCTTGAGCGACGGGTGGTGGATCTGGCGTCGCAGCGCGTGGAAGTACTGGGCAGGGGTGGAGGGGTTGATCACCCGCCAGTTGTCCTCGGCGGACAGGATGAGGAACCGCTCGATGCGGGCGCTCGAGTGCTCGGGTCCCTGGCCCTCGAACCCGTGGGGGAGCAGGAGCACGAGGCCGCTGCGCTGGTTCCACTTGTCCTCGCCGGCGGCGATGAACTGGTCGATGACCACCTGCCCGCCGTTCACGAAGTCGCCGAACTGCGCCTCCCAGAGGACGAGGGTGTCGGTGGCGATCACGGAGTAGCCGTACTCGAAGCCCATGGCGGCGAACTCCGAGAGCATCGAGTCGACGAGCTGGATCTGGGCGCGGTCTCCTTCGAACGACTCGAGCGGGGCGTGCTCCTCCTCCGTCTCGTGATCGACGAGCACGGCGTGCCGATGGCTGAACGTGCCCCGGCGGCTGTCCTCGCCGGCCATCCGCACTCCGTGGCCCTCGCGGGCGATGGAGCCGAAGGCCAGCGCCTCGGCGAGGGCCCAGTCGACGGAGCCGTCGGCGTACAGCTGATGCCGGCTCGCCAGGACCTGGGTGAGCTTCGGGTGGATGGTGAAGCCATCGGGGATCGCGGCGAGAGCGGCCTCGATCTCGTCGAGCTCGGGGCGGGCGACCCCGGTCGGCACCGGCTCGTGGGACATCGGTGGCGGCGCCGGGCTCGGCGACGCGGCGGTGAGCCCGCGTGTCTCCTCGAACGCCTGGTCGAGGAGGGCTCGGAAGGATGCGGTGATCTCGTCCGTGTCCTCCCGGGTCAGGTCGCCTCGGGCGATGAGGCGTTCCATGTAGAGGTCGCGCACGGGGGGGTGCTTGTCGATCACGCGGTACATCGACGGCTGCGTGAGCGACGGGTCGTCGCCCTCGTTGTGCCCGAGCCGCCGGTAGCAGACGAGGTCGACGACGACGTCCTTGTGGAATCGCTGCCGGTACCCGAAGGCGAGTCGCGCCACCCGCGCCACGGCCTCGGGGTCGTCGCCGTTGACGTGGAAGATCGGCGCCTGGACCGACTTCGCGACGTCCGTGGCGTAGAAGGACGACCGGGCGTCGGCGGCGTCGGTCGTGAAGCCCACCTGGTTGTTCACGACCAGGTGGACGGTCCCGCCCGTGTGGTACCCCTCCAGCTGGGACAGGTTCAAGGTCTCGGCGACCACTCCCTGGCCGGAGAAGGCGGCGTCGCCGTGGACCAGCACGGGCAGGACCTTGTCGACGGCGCCCTCACCGAGGCGGTCCTGCTTGGCACGCACCATGCCCTCGAGCACGGGATCGACGGCCTCGAGGTGGCTCGGGTTGGCGGCGACCTCGATGGCCACCTGCTCGCCCGACGGAGCCTTGTGCACGCCCTTGGCGCCGAGGTGGTACTTCACGTCCCCCGATCCGTGCGTGGTCGCCGGATCCAGCTCGCCCTCGAACTCGCGGAACACCTGGGCGTAGCTCTTTCCGATCGTGTTGGCGAGGACGTTGAGCCTCCCGCGGTGGGTCATGCCGATGGACACGTCGACCATGCCGGCGTCGGCGGCGTGATTGAGGAGCGTGTCGATGAACGGGATCATCGATTCGGAGCCTTCGAGGCTGAATCGCTTGTGTCCGAGGAACTTGGTGTGGATGAACCGCTCGAAGGCCTCCGCCTCGTTCAGCTTCGCGAGGATGCGGCGCTTCTCCTCCGCGCTCGGCGCGCCGACCACCCCTTCGACCTGCTGCTGGATCCAGGCCTTCTCCTCGGTCACCTGGATGTGCATGTACTCGATGCCGATCGTGCGGCAGTAGGCATCTCGGATGGTGCCGAGGATGCGGGCGAGCGGCATGGTCGACTCGCCCGCCAGGCGGTTCGTGGCGAACTCGCGGTCGAGGTCCCAGATCGTCAGCCCGTACGTCAGCGGGTCGAGCTCGTCGTGGATCGTCGGCGGTTTGAGGCGGAGCGGGTCGAGGTCGGCGATGAGGTGGCCGCGGACCCGGTAGATGTTGATGAGCTGGAACACCCGCGCCTGCTTCTCGGCGGCCTCACGGGAGCCAGGCGCCGGGTTCACGTCGGTCGCCCAGCGAGCCGGGACGTAGGGAATCCCCAT
>DATHYU010000380.1:0-3262 GCA_035458965.1 Acidimicrobiia bacterium
CCGCAAGGCCCTCGAGCTGGCCATGGACTACACGAAGGAGCGAACCGCCTTCGGCCAGGCGATCTCGCGCTTCCAGAACACCCGGTTCGAGATCGCCGAGATGGCCACAGAGCTGGAGGTGGCCCAGACGTTCGTGGACCGCTGCATCGCCGAGCTGAACGCCGAGACGCTGACGGCCGAGGTGGCCGCCATGGCGAAGTGGTGGACCACCGAGCTCCAGGTGAAGGTCGTCGACCGATGCCTGCAGCTGTTCGGCGGGTACGGCTACATGATGGAGTACCCGATCTCGAAGCTGTACGTCGACAGCCGGGTCCAGCCGATCTACGGCGGCACGAACGAGATCATGAAGGACCTCATCGGCCGCTCGATCCTCGGGCGCTAGACCGTCAGGATCGCGCTGCTCGAGTTGCCGAGCTGGCCGTAGGTCTGGGACATCCCGATCCGGGCGCCCTCGATCTGCCGGGCCCCGGCCTCGCCGCGCAGCTGCTTCACGAGCTCGATGATCTGGAGCAGTCCCTCGGCCGACACCGCCTCTCCGAACGACGACGCGCCGCCGCTCGGGCACACGGGTAGCTTCCCGCCGATCATCGTGTCGCCGTTCATGAGCATGTGGTCGGCCTCGCCCGGCTCGGCGAACCCCAGCGTCTCGATGTACTGCAGGTAGTGCCAGGAGCTGTTGTCCGGCACCTCCACGAAGTCGATGTCCTCGGGGCCCACCCCGGCCATCTCGTAGGCCATGCGAGCCGACGCCCAGCTCTCGCTCAGGAGCGGAGCACTCCCCACCGCGGGGGCCGACACCGTTCCGAGTCGCAGCGTCGGGTCGCCGTAGATCGAACTGCCCAGCCCGACACCGGCGACCTTGATCGGCTTCGACGTGTACTCGGCCGCCCTGTCCGCCCGGCAGAGGATCGCCGCCGCGGCGCCGTCCCGGGTCGCGCAGATCTCGTAGAGCCGGAGCGGATCCGCGACGTACGGAGAGGCGAGCACCTCCTCGACCGTGTACTCCTTGCGGTAGAGCGCGTCCGGGTTCAGGGCTCCGTGCTTGGAGGCGGCGACCTTCGCCATGGCGAAGTGCTCCTCGGTCGTACCGTGCTCGACCATGCGCTTGCGGGCCTCCATCGCCCAGTACGCCGGGTTGGTCGCACCGATCATCCGCCACCGGATGAAGTCGGTGTCCGTCGGCGTCTCTTTGCCTATGAGCCCGAAGAAACCCTTCGGGGACACGTCGACGCCGAGGGCGAGGCAGATGTCCTGCTCGCCGGAGGCGACCGTCTGATATGCGCTGCGGAAGGCCGACGTCGCCGTCGCACACATGTTGAAGATGTTGAGGATCGGGATGCCCGTCTCGCCGAGGCGGCCGGCGAGAGCCGGTCCGGCGTTGAAGCCGTCGGTGCCGCCCCACACGTACATCCCCGACACCGCAGCCGGGATGTCGGTCCACTGCAGGCCGGCGTCGTCGAGCGCTCCGCGGACGGCATCGACGCCCAGGTCGAGGAAGGTCTTGTCGGGGAACTTGCCCCACGGGTGCATCCCGACCCCGATGACGGCGACATCGGTCATGGCTCACTCCTCTCGAGTGCCGGCGCCCACTTCCAGGTCAGCGCCTCGTTGCCCTCGTCATCGATGTAGAGCGTCTCGATCACCAGGTCGACCTCGAGGCCGACGGCGATGTCCTCGACGTCGATGCCCGTGATCTGACCGGGGACCTGGATGCCGTCGGGCAGCTCGACGGTCCCGATGCCGTAGGGCTCGAACGCGTCGGGATCGGAGATGTAGGGGTATGGAGGGGGGAACCGCTGGATCGTGTAGGACACGAGCGTCCCGGTGCCGGACAGCTCGACGGCGTGCACGTTCTCGCCGCGGCAGTTGGGACGGTGCAGCTCGGCCGACTTCGGGAAGCCGAGCGTCCCGCAGTCCTCGCACTTCACCCCGACCAGACGCGGATCATCGCTCGGCCATGTGAAGAGGCCCTCGATCGCCGGATATCGCTTCGCCACCGTCACACCTCCCCGGTCACCATACGTCGTCGCCGCGGACGGTGGCGTCGGCGCCGCCGTCGGCGTACAGCACCTGTCCGGTCACGATCGAGTTCTCGGGACCGGCCAGCCACACGAGCACCTCGGCGATCTGCTCCGGCGTCGCGTGCCCGCCCAACGGCATGGGCACGTCCGCATCCATCCAGGCACGCGAGCTCTCGTTGGCGAGCAGCCGCTGCGTCATCGGCGTCGTGACGATGCCGGGAGCCACCGCGTTGAGGGTGATCCCCTCCCCCGCCCACCGGCCGGCCGGCGCCGTCCGGCGGACCCAGCGCGACACGGCCTGCTTGCTCGAGGCGTAGATCCGATCGCCTTCGCCCTCGTCGACGGCTCGCGTTGCGGCGCCGATCGCCGCCGGCTCGTCGCCTGCCAGACAGGCGTCGACGATGTCCGCCCGACCGAGCTCGCTGTACCCGGCGACGCTCGACACCACGGCCACCCGGGGCGCGTCGCTTCGGGCCAGCAGCGGACGAAGCGCCTCGGCGCCCTCGACCACGCCGAAGAAGTTGACCTGCACCGTGAGCGGACCGGCGACGAGCACCCCGGCGGCGGCGATCAGGGCGTCGACGGAGCCACCCGAGGCCGCTTCGACGTCACGAGCCATCTGGATCCGGCCCTCGGGGGTGGAGAGGTCGGCGATCACCTCGGTGTCGCGAAGGTCGACGCCGATCACGCGAGCCCCCCGTGACTCGAGGATGGCGGTCGCCGCCCTCCCCACACCGGAGGCGGCTCCGGTCACGATGCAGGCTCGGGTCACGATCTCTCCGGAAAACTGACTTACCGGTCGGTAACGTATCAGAACGCACGACAACGAGGAGCCCCATGCTTCGGTACCACACCTTCACCGAGAGCGAACCGACGCTCGACGCCTACCGGCTCAGCCACGAGCCCCGCGCCGGGTACGGCATGGTGTTCATCTGCCCCTTCGCCGTCGTCACCGGTGAGAGCGGGGCCATGTACCAGCTGATGCGCGGGTACCAGGGCATCACGAAGGGCACGGTCCTCAACTACGGCATCTATCAGCTCAACGGCGAGCTCGACCACCAGGCCGACCACCTCTATCCCTACTCCGTCGTGCCCGTGAACGAGCCGTACCGGATGGTGGAGCAGCCCGACGCCATCAGCTACGTCTCCGACCACTCCCGGATGGACTTCGGGATCAGCGAGTACTCCTGGTACGACGCCGCGGGCCGCGTGGAGCTGCACGGTCCCCGCCTCGGGCCGGT